>CAJXWI010000431.1 GCA_913062735.1 uncultured Arcobacter sp. | reverse complement strand
AAGGCCTGGGCACATCTTAATAAAAAACTTTTACTAGAAAAAGCTGCTGAAGCAGATGAGCATAGAAGATCTGGAAAACCAACAGGACCACTCCATGGAATACCAGTGGCTGTAAAAGATATTATAGGCACTCTTGATATGCCGACTGAGTGTGGGACTGTAATTAGAAAAGGAAAATCTTATTCACAGAATGCTGAAATAGTTGATCTATTACTTTCTGCAGGGGCAATAGTAATGGGCAAAACAGCAACATCAGAGTTAGCTTATCTTGGGCCATCTAAAACTTCAAATCCTCATGATTATTCGAGAACACCAGGAGGATCATCTAGTGGATCTGCAGCAGCAGTAGCTTCTTTTATGGCTCCGCTTGCAATTGGATCTCAAACAGGAGGTTCAGTTATAAGACCTGCATCTTATTGTGGAGTTGTTGGTTATAAGCCTAGTTATGGTTTGATTAGTAGAAATGGCGTTCTAAAAACTTCTGAAAAATTAGATCACATTGGTGTTTTTGGAAGATCGGTAGAAGATGTTGCTCTTCTTGCTAAAATATTAATCAAAAAAGATAATTATGATACAGCAACAGTTCATTATTCTAGTGATGAAATGTTAGCAGAAACAAAAAAAGGACCTTTGTTTGATCCTAAATTTATTTTTTATAAAACTGATCATTGGAAGCTTCTTGGAAAAAAATCAAGGGAAGCATTTGAGTACTTTATAAAATCATTCAAAAATAATATCGAAATTTTTGATACCCCTTCGTACTTTAAAGATATTCATAAATACCATCAAATAATTCATGAGACAGATTTAGCTAATAATTTTTCACTTTATTATAAAAAGTATAAGAGCCAAGAAGATGATATTTTTGTTACTAACCTGATTTTATAAGTAGTTAGTTTTATTTATTGTAGTTTTACTTTAAAAAACAAATCCAAGTATTCCAAGAAGTCGATAGTTTCTATTCTCATTTTTGACTTCCTCTTTATCTAGTTTCCAGCTACTCGTAAGTTTAAAAAATAAGTTTTGGTGATTTATATAATACCCGAAGCCAACATCTGATACCGTTTTACTTTTAAATCCAGAAACATCTTTTTGCATATATGTTTTTCCTCTATCATAAAATAAGGATAATTGGAATTTATCAAAATCATATGATATTGATGCATTATATAAATATCCATTTTCTGCACTTAAGTCTTGAACAATCTCTTCACTGGGAAAGACCTTGACACCTTCTACTCCTCCTATGGAAAAGTCTTCATGGTTATCTAAATTTTTTCCTCTAAGTACATGTTGAAATTGAAAAATATTTTGAAAAGAAGTTTTTTCACTCAACTTAATTATTGAATCAACTTTCAAGTGGACCTTGTTATATTTACCTTGTGTATTTTCTCCTAACATATTAGTATTACGCTGAGTCAAGTCTTCAATATCTAAGACCCCTTGTGTAAATATTATTTCAGTAGTTAAACCATGTTTCAAGCTCATTATTGGCATGTTTTTATGGGTATACCTTATTCCCAGCCTTAATACTTTTGAATTCTTCTTATGAACGTAGTTAATAACCTTAATTTCATCTTTGTAGAAATTTTTTTCAATTTTAGAAAAACAATAAAAGAGAGTTTTCTATACATTTCAAAAAGAGAATTTCATGCATAGAAAATTAATTATACTACTCTCATTACTTTATATCTTTTTTGCAAGTTGGACAAGCGCTTTTAAGGTAGGTGGATGGTTGCCTTTGTACCAAATATGTATATTATTTGCATTTGCTTTGGTCTTAATAGATAGACATTTTAAAATATATTTTCAGAAGGAAGATATGTTTTTAATGGCATCTATGATAGTACTGTTTATAAGTAGTATATTTCATGCCCATGATAAAACAATGAACTATATGATGGCATATTTTTATGTTTTTGTATTACTATACTTAGTATTTAAGTCTACACTTATTCATTATAGGTTTGATTTAAAAAAAATTTTAAATATTAATTCCATTGCTGTAATAATTGTCTGTTTTTTTTCTTCTACGGAGTTTTTTTTAGAATTTTTATTTAATATTGAAATATCAGAATATATTTTAAGAACCAGAGAAGCCACTGCAACTTACATGCCTGGTGTACCTAGATCTTATGGGTTTTCAACAGAACCAACTGCATTAGCAATGTATATAAATACATTAGGTCCAATAGCTTTATGGAATATAAATCAATGGAATATTTCAAGAGTTACAAAATATTTTATAATACTTACTATTGCTCTTGGATGGTTTTTTACTTTTTCTGCCGCAGGTTTTTTATTTTTTACATTAAGTTTTATTATTTCATTAGTCATATACAGAAAAGTGCATATATTATTTACGAAAAAAACAATTATTTTTTGGTTGGGATTCTTAGCTATACTTTTAATAAACTTTGAAATCTGCTTGTTATATTCATAAATCAACCCTCGAATACATACTGATGAGTTCGGACATAACCCAATAGAAATTTTTCTGAGATGAGGCCTATAAAGAATAGACCTCACTCAAGTAAAGATAACTAACTAATTAAAGCGTACAAGCTGCCAATTCGGCATCATCACCAGTACAACCATAAACAGTGTCATTAATGGTAACAACTGCGGGTGCTAAACGATCAAGAGTACAATCTAAGAGCGTATTATTTGCCATTAAATCAATACGTAATGTTGGCTCAGGAATACCATTCTTGAAATTTTCCGCAGCCGCTGGGTCTGTTCCATAAACCATAGCTACATTGAGATCATTATTAAAATTGCCGGTTTTCTTAATATTACTGTGAACACAAATAGCATCAGCGGCAGAGTAAGCATCATGATCAATACCAGCAGCCTTAGCGGCTGCTCCTACAAGATATGTGTCAAAATCCGCTAACGCACCAGCATTAGATAACAACTCACCAATCCCACCATAAATAATCGCAGGGGCGACCTGAGGAGAGCCCGTAAAGTTAGACCCAAACTGATACGCAGTAATAATTTTTTGCAACAACCCAGACTTAGGTGGTGAAAGAAGACTGTTATCCTTAAAGGTATTGTCATGAACATTGACATTCTTAATTAATGGACTCCAACCATTACCTATTGTCGAACCATAATTAGCTCCATAACCAGCAACATTTTCATCTGCTAGGAAGTAACTGGCAATTTCAACACCCGCCGTATCATTATCAGTGATTGCATTATTATAAATTTCAACATCGCTGGTCGCAAAAATCAAAATACCAGTACCTGATGGTGCAAGATTTACGGCACCATGGCCGACATTAGTCGTATTATTATCATGAGTATTGTTGCTAAATATACGTACTCCACCACCATAAGCCTGAGGAAGGCCAGGAAGATCAAAACTTAATATACCCGCTGCATTATCAAAGGCTTCGTTATTGTATACATCTGCATTAGTCGAGTTTTCAATTTCAATACCCGCAACGTTATGCTCGGCAATATTGTTTCGCACTACAATATTATTG
>CAJXWI010000430.1 GCA_913062735.1 uncultured Arcobacter sp. | reverse complement strand
TTAAATTTTTATTCTGAATTAACTGAAATATAGATAAAAAAATTATTAAAGAAAAAATTAATCTTGGCATCATTGTAGGTTGCATTCCCTGAGCTAAAATTTCAGGAACTTCATCAAATGTGAATGTGTATGCAAATAAAATTTTATTAGATATTTTTTCCTCACAAGAGGTTAAAACTATTATTGCAACATCTTCAGGTGCCTCGGTTAATGCATTTTTAGGCTGGAGTACTTATTGTATGTCAAAATCTTCTTTAAATATGTTGCTTTCTTTGTATGCCCTTGAAATGAAAGACAGTACACTTCTTGCAGTTGCTCCTGGTATTATAGATACAGCCATAAGAAAAAGTATTTTAAAACTAGACGATGAAAAATTCCCATCAGCAAAAATAATTAAAAACAGTCTTGCTTTTTCTAAAGAAGAAGCTGCTTTAAGATTTGATCAAGTGTTCGTAAATTCGAATGAGTATAGGAGTGGAAGTTTTTTAGATGTTAGAGAAATATAAAAGAAATTACTCTTTTATATTTTTATACATTTCCTACTTTTAGTAAGGTGGTATTACCAACCATTAGCTCAATTGTCATATACATTCGTTTAAAAACACTTTCTTGACGGTATTCAAGATTATGTTTTGCACATAATTCTTTTATGAGGGGTTGAATCTTTTGTAATTGGGATAAAGGAAGAGTTGGAAAAATATGGTGCTCAATTTGGTAGTTTAACCAGCCATGAGAAAAATCTACAATATTTGTTCCTGTTTTATAATTAACACTTCCCATAATTTGACGTAAATAAAACTCACCTTGTGATTTATGTGGCGTGTCAAATCTGTAGATGTCTTCAGCAGAATGGTTAGGAACAATTACTAAAAATGAGTGTAAATTGGCTAAGTATTCTGCGATTAATGTAATAATAAACGCATTAAATACAGCTTCTGCTCCAAGAGGTAAAAATAACAAAGGAATAAGAGTAAAACGAATGGCAAAATATGGAAGTATATATTCTTTCCATAAGGTTTTTCCTGTTCCCTTAAAAGGATTCCATTCATAAGAAGTTAATTCTTCTAGTTTTAGTTTTCTTCTTTTTTTGTTTTCCAAGATTTTTAAGGTATTGGGTGCATAATAAGAATATTTCCAAGTACCTGCAAACGCGTAAACGAAAACATATTTTAAGAACATTGGTATTTTGGCTTTAATTAACCATTGAAGATTGTTTTCAACATTATCTGGATCATCATCTTCCCCTAAGTGGTAATGATGCATGATATTATGTTCATAAGACCAAGCTTCTGGTTTGATCCAATCTATCCAATCTAAATATCTTCTTCCGTGTTTTGCAAAACCAGATTTAGTATATCGCTTGGGAATATTAGGAATTTTATCATAAGCCCCATGTAAAATAGGATGTGCTATATTCGCCCATCGTGAGACATTCCCAATACTTAAAAAAGTTGCAGCACTAAGAGCTATAGACCAGAACATTAATGAAGTAATATTATGTGAAATT
The DNA here is from genome assembly GCA_913062735.1 of uncultured Arcobacter sp. The sequence continues at coordinate 1,993 of CAJXWI010000430.1, read as the reverse complement.
TCTAAATAAGAGACAAGTAATATTAAAAAGTAGCCACTAATGGTAAAAAACCTACCCCACCTTTCTAGCTTCAACAAATGCAAAAAATCTTCTTGATTCGGTTTTCCTAGGGATTTTCTTATATCTTCAATATCTTTTTGAAGTTTATTTTTATCGATATCTTCGTATCTCGCATATTCGTGTGACAAAACATTCCTTAAATTTATAGTGGGGAATTGTATATTAATTTTGTTTAAGATTTGTTCAAAAGAAAGATTTATTTTGTTTTTTAAGTAAAATAAGAGTATTAAGTAAACAAAAATCAGTTTTGAGTAAAATAAGTTTGAGTAAAGCTTAAAATAATTGATATTCCAAGCGTACTATGTTTTCCCAAAAGGGAAAAAATAGAAATTAAATAAGTTTTTCTTTAGAAATAATTACGCCATCACAATCTGCATATAAATAATCACCTTCATGAAAAGTAACTCCACCAAAACTTAATTGATCTCCTCTTGAAGATTCTGTTTTATCGAAATTTCTTTTTGGGCAAGCCCCAATTGCATATAATGCTACATCAATATTTTTTGTATGTGCAGTATCTCTTACATAACCGTTTAATATAATTGCTTGCCAGTTATTGTTTTTTGCAAATGCCATTAGTTTATCACCAACAACCCCATAAAAATATTCTGCATTATCTACAACAACAATTTTACCTTCACCGTCTTCATCTCTTAACATTTCTAATAATCGCCAGTTACTTTTATCTAGTTTAATAGTAATTATTTGACCAAAACACTTTTTAAGTCCACCATAGTTTTGGAACTTAGGGCTAAGTATTTGTATTTTTTTATCTTGATTGTCATCACATAAGTCTGCTGTTTCAAAGTGCATTTTTTTCCTTAATTGTCTCTTTTAGATTATCATACAAAAATATACATAAGTTGATTTAAGATATAAAAAATAGGTTTATAACAAATTATAAATATTTCGCATATGAAATTATATTATACTATATTTTTATGTAAATAAAATGTGCTTATAAATTAGGGAAAATATTTTTTGTCATTCTTATATGAATTATGTTCTTCTATTACCACTTAAAGAAAAAAAGAAAAGAATATTTGTAAAAAAAAGTTAAAATATATTGGACTATTAGTATAATGAAAATTAAAAACTTTTTTATATCAAGAAATACTAGGCTTCGCATGAAAAAAAACTTTACTGCCAGATTAATCATATTATCAATATTTTTTATTATTATTTCTGTTTTTTTTCTTACTGTATATAATATATATGTATTTAATGAGTATAAAGAAATGTTAATTAAAAAAGAAACTAAAATATACATTAATAAACAAAAAAATGTTATTGAGAATAAAGTTAAGTCTATTTCTAATATTTTTGAAGCAAAAGCTTTAGATTTAGAAGATGCTTTAAAAGAAAAAATTAAATTTAGAATTGATAATGCTGTTTTATTAAGCAATAAAATTATTGATGAATACAAAGATAAAATTACTCCCAATGAATTAAAATTAATGTTGAAAAATATTTTTCAAAATATGAAATTTAAAAATGAAAATGAATATATTTTTATTACAGATATTAATACAAGAAAAGTGCTCGTACACAAAAATAAAAGTTATATTGGACAAAATGTTCAAAATATAACAAGAGTTAAACAAAAGAATCTTAAAAATATAGATGGAATATTTCAAAAAATTAATTTTTTTAAACCTTCCAATAATAAACATAAATATGAAAAGCTGCTATATCTTAGAAAAATTAAGCACTTTAATTGGTTAATTGGTACTGGAATTTATCTTGATGATATGAAAACTGAATTAAAAAATCAAAACTTGCATATATTAAAACGACTCAATGTATCCCAAGAAAATTACGTTTTTATTTTTGAGATATATAAGAAAAAAGTAAACGACTTTTATGGTGAAATTATTTTTCATGGAGGAAATCCTTCCTTAAAGGGAAAACTTCTTTCTTCTAACACCAAAAA
>CAJXWI010000429.1 GCA_913062735.1 uncultured Arcobacter sp. | reverse complement strand
TTTCGTTTGTAGAATTAATATTGCAAATCTTAAATCATGTTTATTTAACCAACCAAAATGTAACTCTTTTAAATCAAGTTCTTTAGCAAGCCATTTATATGCAGCTTTTCTAGCTTCAATATTATTTTCTTTATTTCTCCACAGTTTATCAAATAAGTCATGAGCACTTTTTTTTAATTCTCTTAGTTCTTTATTTGCCAGTACACCAAGAGGAATATTTGTATTATCATGTACTCCCACATATGACTCACATCCTTTACAGATATAAATCATTCCATAACTTTTTCCATATATGTATGAACTATCAATATATTCTATTTCGTTAGATACAGTACAGTGGATACAGTACTTTGGGATTGGGTAAGCACTAATCTTACTACACATTATTATGCTTCGTTTTAAAATAATTTCTCAATTTTTCGGAATGATATTTTTTAAGTACTGCCCTACTTTCAGCTATTGGCAAATATTTAATATTTGGTTTTTTAAATTCTCCACATTCTAAAATTAAGAACAAAAAATCTTTAAGGTTTTTAATTACTCCCTGCTCTTTTAAATCTGATATCATGTTATTTATGGTGACTATATCTTTTCCAATTATGGAACCTATTTTTTCTACAGTATCAAAATCACATTTCTTATTACTTCGGATAACTTTATTAATTTTATTAACTACATCTCCATACGTGTATCTCTGTGGGTTGTTAATCATTGCTTTTATAAATAATATCATTGATTGGTTCATTATGACAGTCCTTAATTTTATTTCGGAGTATACACCAACTGCAAACCAGATGCACTGTTACTAAAACTTATTGTTTTTATATGTTTGGTTAGTTTCGAAACTAACCAAATCTAATTATGTAAAAAGTCATAATTTAGTTTATCTATAAACTTGGTTAGTTTTGAAACTAACCGATATTAAATTTCAATCATTTTAAGAATTTCAAATGTTCTCATCGTTTGGTTAGTTTTGAAACTAACCGAATAGTTGTATTTAATTAAACCTTTTTTATAATTTAAAATAAATTTTATTATAACAAAATTAAATTAATTTAGTTGATAAATTAGTACTTGGTAATTTTATTCTTTACTCTGTATGTACTTAATAGGGGGATTATATCGGTTATTTTTGAAACTAACCAATAAATTTAATTTTATTCACAATTTTTTGTAAATTTACTTGACATTATATTTAATTTTTTATACAATCATATATAATTACCTAAATAAAGGATTCGATAATGAAAAAGGCCAAAACAATACTAGTATTTAACCAAAAGGGTGGAGTAGGGAAGTCAACTATTACTGCTATTCTTGCTTCATCTTTTAGTGCTGCTGTATGCTTTAATATATCTCTTGACCAACCATCTGAAGAAATAAATTCAGCTCCAACATTTGATTTAGTCAACCTCATTAACGAAGACGAATCAACAACAGCCTTAGAAACATTGAATTTTTTGAAAGAAGATGAAGATATAGATTATGTCTTTATAGATACTCCTGGTGAACTTACAGAAGAGTTCGTAGAGATAATCAATGAGGTAGACTTTTTCATTATTCCATTTGTAGGTGGAAAAAGAGATAGACAAGATACAATAAAGGGAATTAACGCAGTTTTTGACTCTGGAATAATAGATAGCAATGAATCAAGTATCTGTCTAATTCATAATAAATATACAGAAGAGCCAAAAGTGGTTACAACTTGTGATGAGTACGAAAAAGAGATTAACATGCTAAATCTTGATCATAATCTAAATATCTCGTTTTCAAAACTTAGTAATTCAAAAACTATTACTACAATGGAAGAGAAGAGCAAATCAATTCAAGAACTAGAATCTACAAATAAATTAGCTTATAGAGTTTTCAAAAAGCGAGTAGATGGGCTAGTAGCAGATGTTAAAAATTTCATAGGTGAGGGTGCTTAGATGTCAGTAAAAGATCACTTAAAAGAAAAACTTCAGAAAATGAAAAGAGAGCAAAAGCTCGGTAACAATAGTTCAGAAAATGATGATAAAACAAAAAGCAATGATTCGGTTAGTTTTGAAACTAACCAGATTAATAATGAGAGAAAGTCAGATAGTAATGATGCTCAAGATAATGTTAAATTACTTGATATTGATAAAATTAGAGAAGCCCTTATAAATGAAAAGCCTTTATACAATAGAGAGATAATTAACAAAAAGAAGATTTCGGAGTTGGCTGCTGATATTAAAAGTAACTCAGGAAAATTTTTATTTAATACAGGACTAATGCATCCCATCACCGTTAGAGAGGTTAGAGTAGGGGAAGACATTCATTACGAAAGAATATCAGGTTTCAACAGAGTAGAGTCATTTTTACTAAATGGATTAAAAAAAATTCCTGCACTTATAGTTAATGTAGATGATGAAAAAACTATTCTTGTTAGATTTAAGGAAAACTCATTAAAAGATAACTTGTCTACTTTTGATGAAATAAATCAAATTTTAACCTTTTCATCATTCAAGCTTAACATCACGATTGACGAGTTGAAAACTTTAATTATGTCAAGTGTTAGTCATTATGATAAAAATAAACAATTTGCATTTGAATCATATAAAATAAAACAATTGGATTCGCTTGAAAACTGTCTTCATTTACTTGGTCAGGAAATAGGGCGTACTTACTCAATTAAAACGTTACCTGCAAAACTATCACTTCTTAAAATACAACCAGTAATAAAAGAATGGTTAGCAGAAGGAAGAATTGGCGAAACCAATGCGCGAGAAATAAACAAGATAAAAGATGAGGCAATCATTTTGGAAGTATTGGAGTTTTGTGAAAAAAACCTACCTACAGTAAAATTTCTCAAAGAAAAAATTAAAAGTTATAACAAGCCCAAAGAAAAATCTACTGATAATTTTGATAAAGTAAAAAACTCTTTTATGGGTGTATCTAAAGTTAAAATTAAAAAATTAAATGAGGTAGATAAAAAACAAGCTGATAGTCTTTTAAAAGAAATACTAGAAAAAGTAAGTGAACTTCAAAAAATTACTGAGAAGTAAGCGTAGTAAGCTGAACTGCATTCTTTTTATCCTTGAAATTATTTAACACTTAAAATAAGACTAAAGGGTAGGGGAATCTTCTTCTATAGCTTATGCGAGATATTAACTATTACTCTTATGCGAAATAGTTAGATAAAATCAAAGAATTCTCTTTTTAGTAATAGTTATACATTTAGTCCTATAATATGGACAAAAACTACTCCCTTTAATTCTCTACTGATCATGTAATTTTCTACAAATAGTTCTCTTTCTGGTAATAGTATCTAGTATATTTATACAATCTGTTATATTCTCCATTTACTATTACTAAAGAGAGAACTTTAATTAAATTAATAACCTCATACTACACTTCTAGCTCAAGATAAATGAGTTAAATATTACTAGAATGAGAAATAACTGTGATTTAGTTCTCGTTTTAGTAATAGTATACACGATAGTTCTCAAATAAGTAACAGAAAACCTTTAAAGCATTTAAT
>CAJXWI010000428.1 GCA_913062735.1 uncultured Arcobacter sp. | reverse complement strand
ATAATCATGTACAATTTTGTTATAAGATGCAAGTGCATCTGTATTTGCATCAAAATGAGTTATATTCTCTTTTAATTCAGCAGATGTATCTTCTACAAGTTTTATTACTTTTTTAAAACTTGCCAAGTATTTTATATCTTTTCTGGCTAAAAAATCTTTTTCATGTTTTCTTAATGTGAGCATATGCACCTTTAATTCCTCAGAAGCGTGATCCATTTGAGCAATTTTTTCTAACTCTGACATGGCTCTATTTTCCATAAAAAGTATCGTACTGAAACTTAAAATAAGTAAAATAGCTAAAGAAACAAGTTTGGCTTTTATGGTCATGTTATTCATCATAATAAATCCTTTGTTCATTTAAAATTTTAACACTAAATTGTTTGAGTATATAATTAAAATTTAAATTAGTATAAATGATTAAACTAACTTATTCATTGGGTATGGTTTGAAAATTGAAGAACTGGTTGTATATTTTAATAAAAATGTAAAAGAAGATTAGAAATGAAGTTTTACCTAATCCTTATTGATATCTCAATAAGGATTAGTGTAGACTAATTGTTGTAAGTTTTTAGTTTTTTGTCCATATAAAAGGTACCAAAGGGAAGAAGAGAGCAAATGAAAAGTTTGATACTAAAGACCAATCCCCATTTATGTTTACTCATGGATTCAAACAATAAAATCATAAATAAAACAAATAAAACTCCATGTCCCATTCCTACAAGTTTAACAGGAATTGGATTATCTCCTAAGTATTTAATAGGCATAGCAATAAATAGAAGTATTATATAAGAAACACCTTCTAAAAAACTAATTAATCGGAATCTGAATATTGGGGTTTTAACCATAAAGTGGGTCCTTTGTTATTTTTTGTAGGGCATTATACCTAAAGAGTATGAATTTTTTGTGTGGTATTTGGTATTAATAGTTTGAATTAATGTTTGAATTAATTTAAACTATTTAAAGTTTCCAATAAATTAGTGGGATTGATTTGTACCCCATTTACAAAGGTGGCAAAATGTAAGTGTGGCCCAGTAGAGCGTCCTGTACTTCCTGAAAGTCCTATGATGTCACCTTTTTGTACAAACTCACCAACAGATACAAACATTTTGTTTAAGTGAAAATAACAGGTAAAAATACCATGTCCATGGTCTATGATAATGGAATTTCCAGCATAAAACCTGTTTTTAGAGATTTTAACTACTCCATTATTGGAGGCTTTTATTTTAGTGTTTAAAGGCGCTTTAAAATCCACACCTGTGTGATAACTTTTGGTGGTATTATTATAGACTCTCTTTGTTCCAAAAGGACTGGTTATCTTGGAGTCTAAGGGATAAATAAAGTCTTCAAACCAATAGTTTTCGCTGCTTACAGAATTGTATATATTAATTGCTTCTTGATATTCCTTAGAAGTTCTTAATTTGTTTTTTTTGCTCAAACTAACTTTAGAGTTACTTACTTTGATTTCTTCACTTAAATAAGTATCTTGAGCGAGCGTGATATCATAGCCTTCAAAAAACTCTTTTTCATTAACAGTATAAGTTATTATTAACTGATGCTCTTTTTCTTCCATAAAATAATGAAAAGGAACTAGGGCATAAAACTTATTCTTCTTAAAAGGGTGTGCATTAAATTCTATTTTTTTGTCATTTAATATGGCAAAAAGATTATTGTTTGCATTTGCATTTGCTGTAAGTAACAAAACATTGGCATTTTTTATTGATTTGGCCATAAGTGTTAGCTCCAGCTTTTCTGCATGAGCATTGATAAAAAAAAGTATAAAGACTAATAAATGTTTGATAATATTCATACATAAAGTCTATCTAATAGTAAATAAAGAAAGGCTAATTATTATTCTACGTTGAGCTTAAAAATTGTAGATGTTTCAAATGTTCTTTGGAAATGTTTGGTTATAATACGCGATTATATATAAATAGAAGGTTTAAAATGTCACCTGTTTTAATAAGCGAAATGATTGGATTTGCCCTAATTGCTTTGGTAGTATTTGGTCTTGCAGTAATGAGTAGTAAAAAAGAAAAACAATTTAAAGAATTTGATGAAAATGAAAAAAACAGCGAGGAAAAGTAAACTATGAAACAATATCTTGATTTAATGCAACATGTACTTGATAAAGGCGTAAAAAAAGAAGATAGAACGGGTACAGGAACACAAAGTGTATTTGGTTATCAAATGAGATTTGACCTACAAGATGGATTTCCCTTAATTACCACAAAGAAGTGTCACCTTCGATCTATTATCCATGAGTTATTGTGGTTTTTACAAGGGGATACCAATATTAAATATCTCAAAGATAACAATGTACGTATTTGGGATGAGTGGGCAGATGAAAATGGAGACTTAGGTCCTGTTTATGGTTCTCAGTGGAGAAGTTGGCAAGGCGCTAAGGGTAAAACAATAGATCAAATTACTCAATTAATTGAACAAATTAAAACCAATCCAGATTCACGAAGACTTATTGTTTCAGCTTGGAATGTTGGTGAAATTGAAGATATGGCTCTTCCTCCTTGCCATGCTTTTTTTCAGTTTTATGTGGCAAATGGAAAACTTTCTTGTCAACTGTACCAACGATCTGCAGATATTTTTCTTGGAGTTCCTTTTAATATCGCTTCTTATGCTCTATTAACCATGATGATTGCACAAGTGTGTGATTTGGAATATGGAGAGTTTGTACATACCTTTGGTGATGCCCATTTATATTCAAATCACATGGAACAAACAGCTCTGCAATTAAGTAGAACTCCTCATGAATTACCTACTATGAATATCAATAAAGAGGTAAAGAGTATTTTTGATTTTAAAATTGAAGATTTTGACTTGTGCGATTATGAAGCCCACCCACATATTAAAGGGGAGGTTGCTATTTAATGAAAGTGTCTATGATTGTAGCTTATGGTAAAAACTACCAAATAGGGAAAGATAATGCCTTATTATGGCATATTCCAGCAGACTTAAAAAATTTCAAAAAATTCACCAATGGGCACCATATCTTAATGGGTAGAAAAACCTTTGATTCTATTGGTTTCCCTTTACCAAATAGAACTTCTGTAGTTTTATCTCAAAATGGATTTTCACACAAGGGTGTACATACCTTTAAAGAAATAGGAGATGCTTTAGAGTTTTGTAAAGAAAATGGAGAAGAAGAACTGTTTATTATGGGTGGGGCACAAGTATACAAACTTGCCTTTCCTTATGTTGACAGATTGTATTTATCAGAAGTTGATTATGATGATGAAGCGGATGCATTTTTAGATAAAATTGATTTCTCTAATTGGAATCTGGAAGTTGAGCAAGTGTTTGAAGCAATAAATGAAAATGAGAAAAAAATACCTGCGTGGACTTTTAAAATACTAAATAAAAAATAGCTCTTATTTAATAAACTAGGTATCAGTAACAAGTATCTTTAATACTTGTTACTGATACTACTACTTACTTAACAAGTCTTTTGTCAAAAGGTTTAAACACTATTAATAGTTTTGGTAATAGTAATAGA
>CAJXWI010000427.1 GCA_913062735.1 uncultured Arcobacter sp. | reverse complement strand
TCACTAATATCGCTAACTGTTTTAATTAGTTTTCCTTCTTCAAAAATATTGTATGAGGGCAGTTCATTAAGTAAATTAGCATTTTTGGCTAAATGTGTAGAATAATGTGAATCTTTTATTATCTCTAAAACAGGAATAGCTTTTGCATTTTTTCTTGCAAATTCTTCAAATGCTTTTGCATATTGTTTAGGTAAAACAATCATATTGGCTTGCACATTACCTTTGCAGAAACCAGCGGTTGATTGATTAAATTCACCTTTTGCAATTTTTTCTCTTAATTGTTTTGCTTGCATTCTTGTATTCCTTATATATAATAGTATTTTAATTTTTAATAATCATCAATAAATAATGATAGTTAAAAAAAATGAACTCATTAGGACTATTGTATCTAAGCTTTGAAACTTATTGTATATAAAATAAAATTTTTTATCATTTTACACAATGTATTTAAGTACATAGATAATAAAGAATGCAGATAATAATGTTTGTACAGTAATTACAGAAGACATTAAGGTAATATCTCCACCTAATTGTCTTGCTAAAACAAAAGAAGAGGGCGCTGTTGGTAAAACAGCAAAAATTATTAAAATAGCAGTCATTTGTGAATTTAATGAAAATATCTGGCAAATAAAATACATGATAAGAGGAGTAATTATAAGTTTAACAATAGTAGTAATTGTAATTTCAAATTTTAAAGAATTCATGTCTCTTATTATTAATCCAAAACCAACAGATAATAAACCTAAGGGTAAAGCGGCTGAACTTAATATTTCTAGAATTTTGTTAATTACTAAGGGTAATTCTAAGGAAATGAAATTAATACTTCCTCCAATAAGACAAGCAATTATCAAAGGATTTGTAAGAATAGATTTTAATAAATACATAAGAGAGAGTTTATTTTCATTGACATATAAAGCAAAAATACTTATACAAATTACATTAATAAAAGGAATTATAAAAGTAAGAATAATGGCTGCTAAAACCAAGCCTTCATCACCGTATATTGAATCAGCTAAAGCTAAAAATACATAGGTATTAAAACGAACGCCTCCTTGTACCATTGAAGAAAAGGAGGAACCTGCAACTTTATAAAATTTGTTGATAAGTATAAGTACAAATAATACTAAACTTATAGTTAATAGGGCGCTTAATACAAATTCAAAGGAATTTTCTTGCTCTAAAGAGGCACTGGATAATTTGTATATTAATAATGCAGGCATAAGAACATGGTAGGTAAGTTTATCCGCAAGCGGCCAAAATTCGTAAGAAGGAAATTTGATTCTTTTGAAGAAATATCCAATAACAATAAGAGAAAAAACGGGTATAAGTGCACTTAATATGTGTGTCATAATATCACTTTAATAAATAATTAGGAAAAGTTTCATTATAATAAATTGAAACAATTTTGGAACTAATAATATCACAGCCTAGTTAAATTGTAAATTAATAGGAGAAGCGATGTTTATTTTTCAATCAAAAAAATATGACCTTTACGACATTGAACGTTTATTTTCAAAAATACCACTTATTTTTATAATTTTTCTGGCATCATTTTTATTATTAATTAGTTTTTTTATACTTGAAACAAAAAAAAATACGAAAATAAATTTACTTAAACAAGAACATATATTATCTTATAAGTTTAAGCAAAAAGAAAAACTACTTAATTTTTTAGTTGATGTGAAAGAAGATGTTGCTAAGAATTTCATTGAAGTTGAAGATAAGTTAAAAGAAGTAAGTTATAAAGCTATTGGATATCTTGATTCAAATGAACTTCTAGACTTAGAATTAGTAAAAAAATATCTTGTAGATATTGAGAAAAAATCAAAAATTGAATTTGTATTGTTTAAAAAAAATAATTTAGAAATATTATATGGTAGAAGTTCTATCCTATACATTAGTGATTTGATTTTTACTGCAAACAATAATTCAAATGCTATGAAAATTACCCTGCAGTATATACATTCTCAAGGTATAAATAATCTACAATATTGGAACGATGATTTAAAAAAAACCATACGTTTGAGTTTTTTTGATTCCATAGAAATTAAAGGTGAAGAATATTTTATTGGTTCTTTTTCTACGGTTAATTCTATTAAAAAGATTACAAAAAAGAGTATTTTATCCTTAATTAAAAAGGGTAAAGAACATTTTTGGTTTTACGATGTTATTTTACAAGATGCTTTTAACTTTAACAATAAAGAAGCTTATAACAGCAGTGCTACCTTATTGAAAAATAAAAATAAAAGTGAAAACTATGATATTTTGGAATATTATTTGGATTCTTATGAGCAGAATAAAGAATTTTCTTCTTTTAGCCATTTTTATTCAAAGTTTAATTTTATTCTTTCTATCTCTAATGATAATTCTTCTTTAAGTAAAGAAAATCTTTCGTTGATTGATGAGATTAAACTTTCTTATACGAATATGTTTTTCCAAATATTTATTTATATTCTCATTATTGTTTCTATTTTAATTTTGTTTACTTTTGTATTTACCAATTTTATTAAAAAGATCTTTGGTCAATATTATGCGCAATTACAAAAAAATACTATTTCCTTAGAACATTGGAAAAAACGTTTTGAATTAGCAATTATTGCTTCAAATGATGGTTTATGGGATATAGATTTTAAAAGTAATAAAATTTATTTTTCAGCACAATGGTTGAATATGTTTGGTTATAAAAAAAATGAAATTGAAGATTTTCCTTCTTGGTTCTCATTGATTCACAAAGACGATAAAAATAAAGTTGAGAGACTGTTTGAAAAAATATTTAATAAAGAAAGCGATTCTATTGTTTGTGAATACAGATTAAAAAGTAAGAATGGAAATTACAAATGGGTCTTAGCACGTGGGAAAGTATTCTTAGATGATGAAGGTGTCCAAGAGCGTATGTTAATGATGTCAATGGATATTGATAAAAGTAAATTAATGAAAAAAGAGTTATTGGATATTGAATTACTTGTTGAAGATGGAAAGATTGTTATTTTTAAACTTTTTAATGATGAAGATTTAAGCGTTAAATATATTTCTAAAAGTATTAAATCATATGGTTATATCAAAAGTGAATTTGAAAATAAAATACGTAATTTTATTGACCTAATATATAAAGATGATATACCTATAGTAAAAGTAGCAATCAACGCAGCACTAAAACAAAATCTTCTTGATTTCACTTTTGTATGTAGAGCTATAAATGCTGGAAATGAAATACGATGGATTTCGTGTCGATGTATTTTGCTTAAAAATCATGAAGGAGAAGTAAGTCATTTTTATGGTTATATGAATGATATTACTAAAATTAAAGTTTCACAAGAAGAATTAAAAGTACAAATAGAGGATGAATTAAAGAAAAACAGAGAAAAAGATAGAATTTTAATTCAACAAAGTAAACTAGCAGCAATGGGTGAAATGTTAGGAAACATATCCCATCAATGGAGACAACCACTTAACAATGTATCTTTAATCCTACAGTTTTTAAGAGACAACTATAAAAATGCAAAAAGTGAGACT
>CAJXWI010000426.1 GCA_913062735.1 uncultured Arcobacter sp. | reverse complement strand
ATATAATAATTTATATAAGTAATACAATTTATTACTAAAGTAATCCTATTTCTTTATAATACTTTATTGCTCCTTCATGTAATGGGGCTACTAATCCTTGTACAAGTGATTCTTTTTTTAAGTTTGAATAAACAGGATGAAGTTTTTTGAAGGCTTCAAAATTTTCAACAATTGTTTTAACAAGTAGGTATACCTCATTTATGCTTGCTTCTTTTTTACTAATTAATACGGCATTTACACCAAAAGTATGTGTTGTATGGGCATTATTTTTATAGAGATTGGCTTTTATTGTACCCTTGCTGTAGAAAGAATTCTTTTCTAATAAGCTATCAATACTTTTGTTGTCCAAGGAAATAAGTTTTATATCATTTTGGCTTTCAATATATTTGATGCTTTTTGAAGGATGGCCTCCCATGTAAAAATAGCCGTCAATTTCTTTGTTTTTTAAGGCATTTGAGAGTTTTGATGTTCTTAGTTGAGAAAGATATTTAAACGATGTTTTTTTTATTTGATTGTATTTAAAAAGTTCAAGCGTAGAAGCTTGTGTTCCAGAACCTTTTGTTCCTATATTTATTTTTGTTCCAATAATATCTTTTAAGTTTTTAATATTTGAATCTTTTCTAACAACTAAGGTTAAAAGCTCTGGATAAATAGACATAATTGAGCGAAGATTATTAAGTTTTTTATTTTTAAACTTTCCTTGTCCATTTTGAGCTTGAAAAATAACATCACTTTGAGCAATTGCAAAATCTATGCTTGAGCTGTGCAAGGCATTAATATTTTCAATAGAGCCTTTACTTGTTCGTGGATAACATTTAATATTGTTTATTTTGTAATCTTTATTTAATAAACGACAAATTGCTGAACCTGTTGGGTAATACGTTCCTACTAAATCACCTGTGCCTATAGGGAAGACTTTTAATGCATGCATATTTGTGAATAAGAGCATAAGTATAATTGGAATAATAATTTTTTTCATTTTTAACCTAATAATTTTTCGGGATTATATCTAAACAAGTATAATGAAAGCTATAAATATGGCTTTAACATATTTTTTGGTATAAATATTGAAATAATAAAAAAGGTTTATTATGAAATTCTTCTTTTTATGTCTTTTGTGTTTTTTTACAAGTCTGTATGGAAAAACTCAAAATATATTAATCTTAAACTCTTATCACAAAGGCTTTGAAGTCTCTGATACCATGATTAAGAATATTGAAGAAGTACTGTATTATTCTAAAGATATTAAAATCAATGTTTTATATATGGATTCAAAAGAGATTCATTCAAGAGATTATATTCAAGAACTTAGCAGTCTTTATTCTTTACAATTAAAAAACAGGTCTTTTGATTTAATTATTACCATTGATGAATTTGCCTATTTATTCGCTTTAAAGAATTATCATATTTTATTTAACAATGAGCCTATTTTATTTACAGGAATTGAGAATTATTCAAAAGAGCTCATAGACATTTATAATATGCAAGATAAAATTCATGGTATTGTAAAAAAACTGCATATTAAAGACAATATTGAACTCATGTTAAAAAGTATGCCAAGCTTAAAAAAAATATACATTATTAATGACAGAAGTATTAATGCAGAAGTAACCAGTCCTTTTATTATTCGTGCAAAAAGAGACTTCAAAAATCGTATTAAGATTGATTATTTAAGAGATGAGACATTAACAGAATTAAAAGAGAACTTCTCAAAAAAAAGAAAAGATGAAGCAATACTTCTCGTACGCTTCACTAATGATATAAATGGCCGTTTTTATACTACTAAAGAAGTAAAAGCAGTAATAAAAAACTTCAAACTTCCTATTTTCGTTACCGATTCTTTGTTTTTAAATGAAGGGGTAGTAGGTGGTAAAACTGTTTCTTATATGGAGTTAGGAAAAAGAACTGCAAATAAAACGCTTATTATTTTAAACAATACAAGTGCTAAACCAATTATTAACGAATACAAAGATTTTGTGCACTATTTTGATGCCAACGAAGTAGAAAAACACAAATTGAAATTGCCTTTAAAGTTGGAGAATTTTAAAATGATTAATGTTCCTCAAAACTTTTTTGAAAAACATCGTTCACTTATTAACTGGGTTTTTCTTTTCACTCCTTTTTTACTTATGGTTATTTTTGCTTTATTAAATGCCTTAAAAGAGAAACAAATAGCCGCACGAAAATTAAAACAACGTGTAGAATTTGATAAACTTTTGTTGAATGCAATTGAGTCCCCTATTTTCTGGCAAGATGAAAAAGGAATAATACTGGATGCAAACGCACGTTTTTGTGAACTCGTTGGTATTTCATATTTTAATTTAAAAAGCGAAAAATTAGATAGTTTTGTAAGCCATTATCCAAGAGCTTATGAAATATCTACATTTTTAAAAGAAAATCATGTTTTAATTTCTAAGGGTGAAAAAATTTATGCAAAAGAGTTGTTTTCTGAGAAAAATATTTATTTGATTTCTCAAACTTCTTATGACAGTGTTGATAATGAAAGTGGTACGGTTACCATTTTTACGGATGTAACCAAAGAAAAAGAGATAGAAGATGAAAAAATAAAACATGTACAATACATGATTCAACAATCTAAGCTTGCGGAAATTGGAGAAGTTTTTTCTTCTATTGCTCATCAATGGAAATCGCCTTTAGTTGAGATTACTGCTTTAGCACAAGACATGTTTTACAGTGGTAATCATGGGGATAAAGAAGAAGATTCTTATCATATTAACAATATAATGATTCAAGCAAAATATATGACAGATACGATTAATGATTTTCAAGATTTTATCATACCTTCAAAAGTAAAAACCAGCTTTAATGTTTTTACTACCATTGAGTCAATGTTAGACATTGTTAAACATAATATGAAGTATAATTATATTGATATAAAATTAGAAGTAAATCCAAACTGCAATTTGCATGTATTTGGATATGAGAATGAGTTTATGCAAGCTATTTTGAATATTGTTAATAATGCCAAAGAAG
The DNA here is from genome assembly GCA_913062735.1 of uncultured Arcobacter sp. Next base: position 524 of record CAJXWI010000426.1, on the reverse strand, counting down.
CTTTATTATATAATGAAAAAAAGAACAGAAAATTAAAGATTGTTTTTCAAAACCAAAACGATGAAATTTTAATATATATCAGTGACAATGGTCCTGGAATCGCAAGTGAAGATCATAAAAATATTTTTCTGCAATATTTTTCAACCAAAGAAACAGGAAATGGAATTGGTTTGTATATGACACGACTTATCATAGAAGATAAACTCTTAGGTGAAATAAGTTGTCTTCCTTGCAAAATTGGAAGTAAATTTTTAATAAAACTAAAGGCGTATAATGAAACTACTAGTGCTTGAAGACAATATAACACTATCAAATGTTATGAAAAAAGGTCTTGAAAAAGAAGGGTATCAAGTAGATTGTTTTGATGATGGAGAAGCAGCTTTAGATGCTATTAATAATGGCTACTCTTGTTTTATTTTGGATATTAATGTACCTTCTTTAGATGGAATCTCTTTACTTAAGCATATTCGCTCTTACAATAAAGACACTACAGTATTAATTATTAGCTCTAATCATGAACTGGA
>CAJXWI010000425.1 GCA_913062735.1 uncultured Arcobacter sp. | reverse complement strand
AGAAAGAATAAAACAACTTAGTTCTTTAGCATCTTTATCAAAGCTAAGTGGGAAAAAGAAAACATTTATTTTTAAATGTTTTTTTAATTGCGGCAAGTAAGCTTCAAATTTTTTACAATAAGGACATTCAGGATCTGTAAATAAATAATATTCATCACTTCCTGTTCCATAAGAAAAACCTTCTTTTCCTTTTAAAATTGAAATATCATTAGGTATACTTAATTCAGTACTGCTTTTAGTATTATAAACTTTACCTGCAATCAAATTCTTTTTGTCTTTTGATAAAAAAATTGTTTGAGATTGGCCTTGAATATTAGCTTTTAACATATACATATCATTTTCCAAATATGCTTTTTCAACTATTATTTGTGACTTAACCAACATATCTATTTTGGCAATCTCTTGAACTTCCTTAAAACTTAATTCTTTTGCACTTAATAGTGATGCCATCAATGTAGCACCTAATAATAAAATCTTTTTATTCATGTTCATCCTTTAAAATAATTATAAAAATGTTATCAAAAGAATGTTAACACTTATTTAATACGTATTATTTATTCTTTGGCCTAAATACTTTTACAGCGTCTTCGTTACACTCCAAAAAAGGTCCATTCATCAAATCAATACAATAAGGAATAGCTGGAAAAACAGCATCCAAACACTCTTTTATTGATTTTGGTTTTCCTGGTAAGTTAACAATCAAAGAAGAGCCTCTTAATCCTGCTGTTTGGCGTGATAATATTGCGGTTGGAACATATTTTAAAGAAACACTTCTCATTAATTCCCCAAAACCAGGCATCATTCTATCACACACAGCTTCGGTAGCTTCTGGTGTTACATCTCTTAAACTAGGTCCTGTACCACCTGTGGTAACTACTAAACAACAACCGTGATTATCTATCAAATCTTTCATTGTCTCTTCAATTGTAGCTTGATCATCTTCAATAACTCTGTATACTTTTTCCCAAGAAGAAGACAAATACTCGTTTAATGTATCTTCAATAGCCAAACCAGATAAATCTTCATATACCCCTGCACTAGCTCTATCACTAGCTGTTATAATTCCAATTTTTGCAATATTTTTATTCAATAATAATCCTTTGTTTAAATATATCAATAATTATGTTTTTAGTATATGACCTGCATTTTTAATGTAATAAACACTGGCATACTCTTTAAAAAAATCCAAGGCTTCTTTACTTTGAATTATTTCATCTTTTTCGCCCAAGTATACTTCAATTTTAGTACCCCGAGATAAAAGTTTTTCAAGATTCTCTTTTTTCCACTCATAAGATAACAAGGTTTCTAATTCTTCGTAGCTACCTTCTTTTACATAAGAAGTACAATCATAAGAAGAAGGTGAAGCGATATTTTTAAGAAAGTTTGACATATAAGATTTTTTGTCTTTTTTATAATACATAAGTTGTAATCTGTGAAATTTTTTGTTTTTACTTTGAAAAAAAGCAGGTGAGAAAAGTTGTAATAAGTCTATTCTTGTATCGCTTTCTAAAGCTTTTGAAAACGCTTCAATACATCCATAAGAAAAGCCTTGAACAGTGAAGTCATTTTCTATTAAATAAGAAGAAAAAAGTTCTTTTTCATCTCTTAAGCAAAATCCGGAATAATAATTAGAAGTCATTTTCGTTTATAACCTCTTTATCTAACATTATTTCTTTTAATTTGTTAATGGTATGAATATTTTTCGACAATTCACTTCTTAGGGCATTTTTAACTTCATTTAATAGTTCTTCTCTTGAATGTGCCATCTTATATTCATTGGTCATAGTAAGAGCTAAATCATCAGCATCTTGAAGATCTTTAACATTAACTATATATTGTTCGTGTTTAATAACATCAATCCCAATAGAGCCTGCTAAGTATTGTTTTAATAAAAAGATAAGCTCCACTTTAGAGGGATAAGCAATATCACTTTTACTTATTCCTTCATCAAACAAAAGAATTCTTTTTTTAGAAATAAATGCTTTTGACGCTTGATAAATAGCTAAAATCTCTTTTTGTTTGTCATCAAGAATTTTATTCTCTTTTTTTCCAAACTCAAGCTTACTTTTTGCTATTTCAATGTCTTTTTCATTAATACTTACATCTTCTCTTTTAATCATATTTAAAAGAGCTTCATTAATCAGTGTCGCTAAAGAAGCAGATGAGAAACCAGAGCTTGCACTTGCTAGGGCATCTACATTAATACTGTGTTTTTTCTTTTTTAAATAAAGATTTAAAATGTCTTTTCTATCTTCTATATTCGGTAAAGAAATATGCACACGTCTATCAAAACGACCTGCACGTAAAAGCGCATCGTCTAACATTTCTAATTTATTAGTAGCTGCAATTACAATAATCCCAGAATCGCCTTCAAAACCATCCATTTGGGTCAAAAGTTCATTTAAAGTAGCTTCTCTTTCATCATTAGAACCACCCATTCTTTTTTTACCAACAGCATCAATCTCATCAATAAAAATAACAGCAGGTGCTTTTGCTTTAGCAACAGTAAATAATTCTCGTACTTTTTTAGCCCCCATTCCAACATAAATATGTACAAAAGACGCCCCACTTTGATAAAAGAAAGGTACAGAAGCTTCTCCAGCAACTGCTCTTGCAATAAGTGTTTTACCAACACCTGGAGGTCCTACAAGTAAAACACCTTTAGGAAGTTTAACTCCATGTTTTAAATAACGCTCAGGCTTGTTTAAAAAATCAACAATTTCTTCTAATTCGGCTTTTACATTTTTAATTCCAGCCACATCTTTAAAAGAAACATCAGATGTTTGTGCTTCAATGTGAGAACTTTGCATTATTTCATTCTGTTCATCTTTTACTCTTGAAGAACTTGTATCAAGTCCCGAAAGTTCACGTTTTTTATCAAAGTACGCTTTTAGTTTGTCCTTGTTTATTCTTAAAACTATTGCCGTAACTAACAACATAATAAGAAAAAATAATCCAACATAATAGGAAGTTCCAGCTATTCTGCTTTCCCCTTTTAACATCATATAAATAAACAGTATAAATAAAACAATAGACGATAAAATCATAAATTTAAGATTATTATCTAAGTTTTTATTATTAGAATTTTGCAACATTATATTCCTCGTTCCTTTTATAATTATCAATATAAATCCAGTCACCCACCAAATCCGTTTGGCTTTCTACTTCAATTTTATTAAAAAATTGATCCAAACCAATATATTTTCCATTCTTTTCTTGTTCAATTAAAATTTCTAATTTTTGAGTGTTTTCATTTCTAAAGCTATAATTTTTTTCTTTTTATCAAAAATGCTTGTGCCAGGCTTGATTATTCCTAATTCAACAAGCGATCCAAAAGGCACCCTTGGTTTAGATTTATTATTTTCTATTGTATCTAAATAGTTTTCTTCTATAGGTTTAGTTTTATCTATTCGTTCACATGAAGCTTTAAAATATTTTTTATCTTTTTCTATTCCAAAATATTTTCTACCTAATTTTTTAGCTACCACTGCTGTTGTTCCAGTACCTAAAAATGGATCAAAG
>CAJXWI010000424.1 GCA_913062735.1 uncultured Arcobacter sp. | reverse complement strand
AAAAAAATATCATCCTTAATGATTGATGGCTATACGTCAATTAATGAAAATATTGGTAATACTACGAACTTAATTGAAGAAGTATTAGTTAGTTCAGAAGAACAAAAAACTGCGATTAATCAAATTAATGATGCGGTTGCCCTATTAGATAGACAAACACAAAAAAATGCCTCAACGGCATCTGAAACAAAAGTAATTGCGGAAGAAACGAATTGTGTAGCTAAAAATATTGTAGATGATGCAAATGGCAAAGAGTTTGAAGGAAAAGACAGTATTACAGCAAAAATTACAAGAAAAAAACAGAAGGCTCCAACACCTGAGTCAACTAGAGAAGTTACAGAAGAAATAAGCAGACCAAAAACTATAAGAAAAGCAGCTAATATTGTTTCAAATGATACAAGTAGTGATGGGGAGTGGGATAGTTTTTAAGAAGGATTTTCACTCCTTCTTTAATCTAAAGTGTAATATTTTCTAAAAAAGTAATATCTTCATCTACTATAATAATGGCATCAATACAAAAAGAGACATTTAATTTCTTTTTTTGTAAATAATATAAGGTACTTTGTTTTATTTTGTGGATTTTATTTAAACTTAGATTATCAAGGGCTTGCTCATAGGATTTACCTGATTTAACTTCACAAAAGTGATACACTGAATCCTTTTTTGCAATGATGTCAATTTCACCTAATTTTTTAGCATAAAAGTTTTTTTCGATAATTTCAAAATGTTGAGAAATAAGATAAGTGCAGGCTTTTTGTTCTGCTAAATTTCCTTTTTCTCTACTCATTATCCCCCGCCTACAAACTGCAACAACTCTAATTTATCATTGTGTTTGGGTCTTAAACTATTCCACTGCTCTTTTTTTACAATTTCCATATTAATAGCCGCTGCCATTACTTTATCTTGCATTTCTAAGTGGAGCATAATTTCTTCTAGATTTAAACCTTCTTGTATTTCTTGTTCTTTTCCATTTATTGTTAATATCATTCTTAACCTTTTCATTTTGTATATTTTAGCTAAAAATATATTAGATAAGGAAAGATAAAAATGCTAATTTCTTTATTTTATTTACTATGTAGGTATAACTTACTTTATAGTGATATAATATTTTAAAATGATAATTAAGGATAGAAATGAATATTAAATTAATAAAACAAAATGAAAAGAAAACACAAGAAGATATAGAAATAGTATTAATTAAAAACTTAAAAAATGCAAATAAAAAAGACAAAGAAATTTTAAAAAGCATTGATTTTACAAAAACATCAAAAAAAACGTTTTTGCTTTTAGAGTCGAAAAAATTCTATGTACATTGCACGGCATTTAAAGGGGAAGCACTGAAAGTTCTTCTCTCCAATACAATAAGAGAGTTAAAACAATACAAATTTAAAAATATAAAAATTGCATTAGTGCAAGAAAATAAAGAATTGGCTATTAAAGATATTTGCGAAGGTTTGATTCTTGGTTCTTATGTTTACGAAAGATATAAAGCTAAAAAAACCAACTTTAAAACAAGTATTTTTATTGATATTAAGGCTTCAAAAAAAGAACTTCAACACTTAGAACTGGAATTTAAAAATACAAAAATAATTACTTCAAGTGTAAATATGGTTAGAGATATTGTAAATACAACAGCAGAGGATTATACCCCAGAAACTATGAGTTTAGATGCTAGAAAAATAGCAAAAGAAAATGATTTGGATTGTAAGGTATATGGAGAAGATTATTTAGTAAAAAACAATATGCATACTATGTTAGCAGTAGGACGAGCTTCACGACATGAGAGTAAATTAATTCATTTACACTATAAACCAAAAACAAAAGCATTAGGGAAGGTTATTATTGTAGGAAAAGGACTTACTTACGATTCAGGAGGACTTTCATTAAAACCTACGGCTGGAATGATTAATATGAAACTTGATAAGGGTGGTGGAAGTGCAGTATTAGGTGTTATGAATTCTTTACGAGAACTAAATTATCCTTATGAGGTACATGGGATAATTGGTGCAGTTGAGAATATGATAGGAGGCGATGCTTTTAAACCAGGAGATGTTTTGTATGCTAAAAACAAGGTAAGCATTGAAGTACGAAATACAGATGCTGAAGGACGCTTAGTATTAGCAGATTGTTTATGTTACGCCCAAGATGAAATAAAAGACATTGATTATATTTTTGATGTTGCTACTTTAACTGGGGCTTGTATTACTGCTTTAGGAACATACAGTACAGGTATAATGGGACACAATGATAAGTTAAAAACAAAGATGAAAAAAGCTTCAAAAAACTCAGGCGAATTAGTAGCAGAACTGCCTTTTAATTCTTACTTAAAACCCATTATTAATTCAAAAATTGCTGATATTACAAACTCGACAGGAAGTGCAGGGGGCTCATCTATTTTAGCCGCTTTATTTTTAGACAGGTTTATTAAAAAAGAAAATAAGAGTAAATGGTTGCACTTAGATATTGCAGGACCTTCTTATGCTGAAAGCCCTTGGGGATATAATTCTTATGGTGCAACAGGTGCCGGAGTTAGATTGATTTTAGAATTTATTAACAATTTAAAAAAATAAAAGACTAGTATGAAAATAACATTAATTAATTCAGAAAAAACAAAAATAAACAAAGCCCTTGAAATTGTTTTAGTAAAAAAACTGTCTCACTTAAGTTCTAAAGAACAGCATCTTTTAAAAAATCTAAATTTTTCAAAAGACAATAAAAATATTTTATTGTTGGAAAAAAATAAATACTATATTTTATGTCCTTCATTAAAACAAGAAAGTGTAAAAATAACCCTTTGCAATGCTTTGCGAAAACTTAAAAGTGAAGGTTTTAAAAAGCTTGTATTTTCTTTAACTACTGCTAAAAAAGAATTAGAATTATCTTCTTTAATTGAAGGTCTTGTTTTAGGAAATTATTCTTTTAAAAAATATAAAACTGGGCACAAAGAAACAAAGATTAATATTTATATAGATATTAAGAACTCAAACAAAGATTTAACTAGCTTAGAGAAAGAACTTGATGAAGCTCTTATTATTTGTAAGAATGTGAATTTTGTAAGAGATTTAAATAATACTACGGCAGAAGATTATAGCCCTAAGAGTATGAGTGAAGATGCTAGGAAAATAGCAAAAGAAAATGATTTAGAATGTAAGATTTATGGAGAAGAAGACTTAGCAAAAAAAAATATGAATGTCATGTTAGCAGTAGGACGTGCTTCACGACATGAAAGCCAACTCATACATTTACATTATGTACCTAAAGATAAATCTTTAGGTAAGTTTGTTCTAGTAGGAAAAGGTCTTACTTATGATTGTGGAGGTCTGTCTTTAAAACCTACGCTTGGAATGCTTACTATGAAAAGAGATAAAACAGGTGGAATTACTGTTTTAGGAATCCTTGGTGCCTTAAGAGAGCTTAACTATCCTTATGAGGTACATGGAATAATTGGTGCAGTTGAGAATATGATAGGAGGCGATGCTTTTAAACCAGGTGATGTTTTGTATGCTAAAAACAAGGTAAGTGTAGAAGTACGAAATACAGATGC
>CAJXWI010000423.1 GCA_913062735.1 uncultured Arcobacter sp. | reverse complement strand
TCTTGTGGTGTTATGAGGTATTTAAAGCTTCCTTTATATTTTCTCTTTTCATTAAAAACAAACAGATCTTGAGCTTCAGCTTCATAGTTAGGTTTTATGAGTTTTAGATTTTCATTTTTTGTAAGAAGTTCTTTAAATATTTGATTTACAGTATCAAGCACTTTCACAGTACTTCTGTGATTTTTATCCATTGGTTCAATAGATGAAAATATACTAGTATCACGAGTAGCATCGTTAAATACTTCTATCTCTGCACCTTGAAAAGAGTATATAGACTGTTTAGAGTCTCCAACCACAAAAAGATTTGTATCAGCATTACAAGAGTTTTTAACTATCTCAAACTGAGTAGCGTTTGTATCTTGGAATTCATCAACCATTATGTATTTAAAATTAGTTTTTACTCGTGGGATTATCTCTAATGTTTTCGTAATGATCGTGTCAAAGTCTATTTTATTAAGTTCGTCAAGTTTAGCATCATACTTGTTCTTTATTTTATTTAGTAAGTCTTTTATTTTTTCGATCTTATCAAAAAATAGTGTTTCTTTGTTTGTATCTATATTACTATATGCATCTACCAAACCATCTACTGTTGATATAAATCTATCTAAAAGAGGGTATTTTGTTTTTCCTAAACCAAGAGCAGATTGTTTTTCTTTTCCTTTATTTTTTCCAGATTTTAGAATAGTAGTAATTGTATAAGACTTCCATGGCACTGCATTAAATCTATTAAAACCCTCAATGTAATCTTCGAACCATTTAGTTCTAATATCTGCATCTTTTGCATTTTCTATTTCAGAAATAAGATCATCATCTATTTCGGGTATTGGATAAAGCTCCAAAATTAGCTTCTTATATGTATCTACATCTATACTCTCTCTTGAAAAACTATAATAATCGTTTCTAAACTTTGAATTACTTACATACTTATTTATAAGATCGTTTATAAAAAACATACTAATATCTTTAGAAATGTCTAAAATTAATCCCTCATTAGCTTTGTCATTTAGAACATTAAAGATTATACTAGATAACTCTTTTTGTTTTTCATCATCTTTTATAATGTCTAATTTGGTATCTATTCTTGCTATATCTGAGTTGGACTTAATAGTGTTAAGACAATAAGAATGAATGGTAGAAATTTTCGAGTTAGAACTATCTGTGTATGCTTGGGTTAAGGTTTTCTGTACATACATTTGTTGCTCATGTATATGATCATTAGCCTCATTTATAGAGGAGTAATCTTTATCTTTATTTGATAAATTAGGATTAATTATCTTAGCTACAAGTTCGAATATCCTGCCTTTCATCTCTAGCGCTGCTGCTTCTGTGTAAGTAATTGTGACTATCTCATTTACTTTAGCTGGTTTTAAATCTTCAATGAAAGAGTTTTGTGTAGTATAATCTTCACGAAAGTAATCAAATCCTAAAAGAGCATTGATGTATCTTCTACTAAGAGTATAAGTCTTACCACTTCCAGCACCAGCACTTATTGCGAAACTTTTTTGTATTGTAAATTTATTTTGATTCATTCTTTTCTCCACTTATATCTTTAATTCGTTTAATAAAAGCAATCTCACTTTTTGAAATATCTTCTATTGTTAAATCATCTTTTGATAAATCAATCCCATCAATAATGAATTTTGTCTTATCCTCTCCAAACCAGTTATCAGAATGAGCTTTTTTATGATCAGTTTGCTCTATTATTTCAATATCTAATTCCATTGGATATAAAAGTCCACCAGCAATTACTTCAAAACCTTTCTTGTCATAATAAGTCATATACGTATTAATCTGAAAAAAATCGTTTCTATCTAAGTCACCGCCATTTTCATATCTACCTCTAAATGTCATTTTTTTGTACTTAGCATCGAAAATCATTACTTTTTTACTATATTTATTTTTCATCACTATATCTGGTTTCATGTTTCTAACAAAAAAATTAGTTTGATATACTTCTGATGTTTCTTCATGTATTACATCCCAATCAGGCATTCTATACTGTAGGAGTTTGACAAGGTATATCTCAAATAGCTCAGAAACATTAACTAAAAAACCAAAAGTTTCTTTATTCGCATCTTTCTTTTCTTCAAGGTTATTTGCATTAATAATTAACTTAGCATATTCAAGTACTTTTTTATATGGGGAAAATATAGGGTTATGAAGGGCTTTGCTTTTTATAGCTTTTGATATAGTTTCAGTTGATACATATCTACGACTTTTATATTGTTTTAGATGTATTTTGATATGTGATATATTTTGTGTTGATATTACAGATTGCTTATCTATTATGGATATGGCCTTATAAAGTACATCTATTATCTCTTGTATCTCTTTTTGTTCTCTTGAAGTAGATGAGACTTTACCTTTAAATGGTATATCATATTTTATAAATCTATTTATATCTATCTTACCTTTTACTTTCATCTCATGATGATTAACACTTACATAAGATCTTGGAAGACCTAGCAAAAATTCTTTTTCAAGTTTTTGGATAAACATATAGTAGATGATAAATTTAGAATAATCTAAATCAGCTTTTTCAGTAACTTGACCAGACACGTCAACATCATCAATATAAACATCATTTGCAAAATTTAACATTCGCTTTAAAAATATATCTGAAAACCTTGATTTAATATTTATGTCTACATTTTTATACTTAAATTTTCCAATATAGTTTCCAACACTAACTGCATAATTTTTCTCTTTTCCATTTTTTTGATAACTGGACATAGATAAAATCAAATCATCATCACTAGACTTATCATTAGAAAGAGTAAAAAAATTATTTTGATTTTCTTTATATTGTTTATAAGTAATATATACATCTTTTTCTTTTTTACTAAAACTGAAAAAATAGTTTTCATTTCTAGCATTAAAACTAAATATATTGCCATTCTCTTCAATATTGAAAAATTTTGAATCAAAGTTATCAACGGTAGTTATCATTATGATTTAATTTTTTTCTGTGTATTTTTTAAGTGAAATATTTTCTGCGCCTTTTCTAATTTATTAGGAATTTCATGCTGTTCAACTACAGATCTTAAGTATTCAGTTAAAAGTGGTGCAATATATTTATCCCAAGTTATATCTAGCTCATCTTGTGTTAAATCATTTGGTTTTAAAAAATATGATTGTCCTAGCTGATAGTCTAATCCTAAATTATAACCATCTTTTAATGTTGTTATATAATCATTCAATTCATTACACACTTTAATATATTTTTCTAGTTTTTTACTTTTAGCAAACTTTGTTCTAAGTGCAGTATCCTGAAATTTTGTTCTTATCCATGTAAATCTTCTTCTGAGTGCCATATCAAAACTATCAACACTTCTATCTATATCATTCATAGTTCCTACAAAATATAAATTTTCTGGTATTCCAAAGAAAAACTCTTCTTTATCTTGATATACTATTATTCCATTTTCTTTAGCTTCATCAATACTATCAAATATTCCATTAATTGACTTAGGAGTTGCCATTACCAATCTTTTTAAAGAAATAGAATCAAGCATTTTTGTTTTAACTCCAGTTCCAGAATTCATAGGAACAATATGAATTCCACTTTG
>CAJXWI010000422.1 GCA_913062735.1 uncultured Arcobacter sp. | reverse complement strand
CTTTATTCAATAATTCATTTCTTATTCTCATAATCATATTTACCAATAGATAATCCCACAACAATAAATATAAAAATAAGTACAAATATCTCAATAGGTTCCATATTAAATCCTTTATAAAAATTTATCTATAAACTTTACTATTCTTTGATCGTTTTGGTAATAACGAATAACAATAAAAGCAGTCAAAAAACAAACCAATGAACTAGCATATTCTTTAAAATAAATCATGATAGAAAAAGGCATGGAGAAAATCAAAATTATATATAACAAAATCCTATCTATCATTACCAAACCTTTATTTTGTAATCATAGTATAAAAAATTAACTATCCTTAAAAAGGTATCATAGTGATACCTTTTTAGTATTTAGAGTTAATAGAAAATACTGGTCTTGTTTGTGCAAAAAACATGATAATACACATTACAACAGTAAATCCAATGACTGTCAGGATTGAATAAACAAACATTTGAAATAGTGAACCAATGATTCCAATTATAAATCCCGCCTTAGCTATATTTACTGATACGAGAATAACTAAACCTAATATTCCAAATAACATCATTAATTGACCATCTAAGATATCTCCTTGTTTAAGTACAGCTGTTTCATAACTACTGTTTCCAAAATATAAAAGAGCAAATGAGATACTAAAATAAGCCATACTTTTTAACTCAAAAAATTCATACTTGAATTTCCCATAAGTATAATTATCGAATTTAATTATTAACCCATAAACAACTATGATGGATAAAAACATACCTATTGTGAATAATACTGTCATGATAACTCCTTGTTAATTTAAATATATATACTCATATTTAATATTTTATACTTATATATAAAGAAATATTATCATATATGATAATAATTGTCAAGTCATATATAATAGTTTTTTAACTTTTTTGACAAGAATTAATCAAATATGATACAATTTAATAAAATTAACTAAAAGAATGACTATGAATGAAAGAGACTTTAATAAAGAATCAAAACTATTTATCAAAAAATTAATGCTAGAAGAAGATGTGAGTTTTGTGGAACTGACTAAAAAACTTAATGATGCTGGGTTTGAATATACAGAAGCCAGTGTAAGGCAAAAGATTAGCAGAGGGCGGTTTGACTTTGCTTTTGGAATGCAGGTGGTACAGGTCTTGGGATATAGCTTAAAATTGGAAAGAAGCAATATATAAGACTAGCAAATATTTAAATCCACTGACTTAAGATTTCTTATTTAGATTGCAAAAACATATTAAAATATACGTAGAAATATAAAATTAGTAATATTTAATTGTAAACTATTCTGTAAATTTAGTGTAAATTTTACTGTAAAGTAAAAATAGAATTTTGTAAACTGAAACATCCCCAAAGTGCCATCACTACTTATATTACATAAATCAGTTCAATAAAAGGAAACGAACCAATTTAATTTACTCGTTAGTTGATTTTTTTCATGTGCTAATACACTTTACAATAATCGTGATACAATTAGTTTTTATTTTATTACTTCATTTTATTATGAGGCGTTGTTCCATTCATCGCACCAAGTTGGGTTAGTATTGAAAAGTTTACCTGTCACATTTGTATTAAACTAGTTAAAAACAGTGAAGCTCCCAAGGAGTAAAGTTATCAGTCTTTATAAAACTGTAGAGCCTTTATGGTAAGGATGTAACCTTATTTAAATTACAATAGTCTTAAGTCTACTTACTTGATATTTTGTTGATGCTTCAAAAGAGAACTAAAAAGCAGATTGACTTAACACATACCTTATATTTGAGATAAGGAGAAGAGTTGAAATTTGTAGAATACTATGATTATCGAATTAAAGCAGATTGATGTCAGTCTTTGGCGACTTTATATATATTAGTGTAGTTTTTACATCACTACGATCAATACATTCTTATACTTTACTATAACAATATCTTTCCCCTAGAATATTCTTCATATACTTCTTAAGTTGATTGCATAATAATTTCATGTTACTAAAAATGGATGTGGCTTTATAACAATATCTGTATAGTATGATAGGTGTTGCATAAATATTGATGCAAATAGAGAATATCAGGTTATATTTAATTAAGTAACTAGCAGTTAGAAAACTGCTAGCATATTTACATAATCACTTTTCTAACAAAAAATTATTATAGTTTAATTCCACCAGAAGAAGATACATTAGAATGATTAGAATTCTTTTTCTTCATTGTATTATTAGTTTTTATTTTAGAAGCTCTAACAATGGAACCTTTAACAACTCTACCTTCTATGATTTTAGCATATGAGACTTTTGGATTAACTCTTTCAATAATGACTTTACCCGTTTTAATTTCTTCATACCCTAAAGACTCACCCGTATACGTATCAACCAATTGTTTCCCAAGAGCAAATACATCAAATGATTCGCCTTCCTCTAAAGTATTAGCACCCTGATTAATAACTGCGTAGTTAGCATCAGAAATTTGTAATACTCTTAAAGGATATATATTTGCAATCATATCTTTTACAAGTTTTTTACCCAAGTGTTTAGAAACAAAGTTAATGGGATCAGATTTATAGTTCTCTGGCACAATGCCTTTTAAAACAATAGTGTCTGACCACTTAATTTGTCCTGTTGAAAAAGCGAGAATATTATAAAGAAAAGAAACCTCATATTCATGGGCTGTAGTATTTGAGCTAGACCCTGTAATAGAAGTACCTCTACTAATACTTTTTACTTTAAGATAATTAATCTTTCCACTTAATGTATAATCAGCACCAAGTCTTTTTGCTAATTTTTCTTTTTCTTTTTTTCTTGCATTCTCATCACTTACAAATGCTTTTTCCCTTTTATAGGTATTGTCGTTTAATCTATTTAAAACAGCAAACTTCCTAGATTGAGTCACCGATCCTACTAGAGATTCTAAGATTGAATCATATTGCTTTCTATTGACATTATTACGTCCATTAAAAGGGTAAATAGCAAGTTTAATTCTTCCTTTATGACTCAGTCCTGGAGTTTTGTACTCATAAATTCCAACTTTAACAGATACTCTATATTCATTATTGTCTTTTTCAATAGACACAATATCATATCCATCAATCATTCCAGAAGTTTTTTCTTTTATTTTTTTTCTAAATGATTCTTCTATTTTCGTTGATTGAAAGTTTTCATCATTTTCGGAACGGGCACTATTATTAACCCCTAAAATGTACTCTTTTTTGCTATTTATTGAAACACCCTTGGTTTGTTTAATCGCCTCCGTAAGTGCTTCTGTTACAGCTTCTGTTTTTGTACTACCATAGCCTGTAGTTGTTACATATTTTACATCTGCAAAAACTAAAGACGATAAAAATATTGATAATATTAATATATTTTTTTTCATGGTTCTATGTAATTTAAATTATTCTTTATTGGTTGTTTTATAGTTTAACAGGACTTGGCTAAAGGTTTTACCCATAACCTCTACATTTAACACGTACTCTGCTTGTGCTAAATGTCCCAAATGAAAACGTTGTTGTTGTTTGGCTGTAACTTCTTTTTCGATAATTAGTTGTCCCAATATATCGTGAAGGCGAATTACCATATCCCCCGTAACTGGTG
>CAJXWI010000421.1 GCA_913062735.1 uncultured Arcobacter sp. | reverse complement strand
TCGCCTTCTTCATCAATAAATAATAGAAATTCTAAACCATAACATTTATCATAAATACGCTTTGGAGATAAGTTTTTTGTACTTCTAACTAAGAATTTGAAAGAATCATCTGTAAGTTTTTCTGCTTCTGTTTCTAAATAAGTTAAAAACTTATCACTTAAAAAATCTTTTTTAACGCTAAATTCATTATGTGAATGATCATAAAAATGTTTGACACTAAAGTAATCAACGCCTAAAGATTTTAACATCGCACCATGCTGAATTGCATAATCTTTATTTTCAGGTATTAGTACAAATTGGGTTCCAATCGTGATATCACTTCCAATTTCTTCTTTGACACTTTTTAATTTTTTAATATTTTCAATGACTTTATCAAAATCTTTTGATTTTGTTTGATGGACATGTGCATAATTCTCTGCACTTCCAGCATTAAATGAAAATCTAATCCATGTCAAATTCTTTGCAAGTATTTCAAAGTGTTTTTCTTGTAATAGTGCTCCATTTGTACTCATGGCCACATCCATACCAAGGCTTTTTGCTAGTTGGATGGCTTCAAGAGTATCCACATGTAAAGTAGGCTCGCCATTACCTGCAAATACCACACACTTTACACCCATTTCAGCTAAGTCACGAACAAGAGCTATGATTTTTCCTTTAGCAAATTTACCTTCGTGGCCTAGGTAGTTATAGTGGCAAAATAAACATTTATGATTACAAATACCTGTTGGAGATATTTCAACATAAATAGGTGCTTTTAAATCTCCATCAAGAAATTGGGCTATTTCTTTTGGGTGATAATTTATTTTGTGTGAATCAAGAAAATTAGTCATTACCTAAACACTCAAACCAATCTTTAGTGGCTTCCTTTATTGAATTCTCGTCCCATACGGGGGCATCAGCCCATAAATTGATATTTTCTAACATCATATTAACTCCTTCTTCAAAAGTTACTTTGGGATACCATCCTAAAAGCTCTTTTATTTTTGTTATATCTGCGTGTGTGCAATCGGGTTCACCCGGCCGTTTTGGAATATATGTTTTCTCTCCACCTAGAAGTTCAACCAAATAATTGACTGAGTAGGTATTGTCACTTCCTACATTAAAAACCTCTTGTGAGATATTAGAAACAGCAGCAGTAAAACAAGCATCAACAATATCTGTGACATAGGTAAAGTCTCTTGTTTGACTTCCATCTCCTACAATTGTTAAGGGTTGATTATTTAATAGTTGAGCTAAAAACACTCCAAAAACTGCACCATAGGTGCCACTTGTTCTATGTCTTAATCCAAATACATTAAAAAACCTCATTGATACGACTGGCATATTATATATCTGTCCCCAGTGCATTACATACTGTTCTGCAACAGTTTTTGTATGAGCATAAGGATATTCTGGAACTATAGCTGATGGTTCAGGAGTGGGATATACATCTGGAATACCATAACAAGAAGAAGATGCTGCATAAACGAATTTTTTCAAGCTTTTTGAGGTTTTCGCTGCTTGTAAAATATTAATTGTGCCATCAACATTTGCTTTATGATAAGTTATTGGATCATTAATTGAAGGAACAATATCTGCCAATGCCGCATAGTGAAATACATAGTCCACGTCTTCAAAATATTGTTCTAAATTAGACGTGTAATCACTGATATCTGCTTTAATAAATGTAACTTTAGAATTGTTTTTATGATGCTCTATATTTGACAATCTACCATTGGATAGATTGTCGATTATAATCACTTCATAATTATTCTTTACTAATAAATCAACCATATGAGAGCCAATAAAACCTGCGCCTCCTGTTACTACTGCTCTATATAAGTTATAGTTTTTATTCATTATTATTACCTTTATTAATATAATAGGAATATATTATATGATTGTATCATATTTATGATTTCTACTAAAGTATTTTCAAGTGGAATGATATTCATATTATTGTTTTCCATAAAATTTATCTTTTTATTTCGAATGCTTTGATATGTTCTTTTCTATGATAGATACAAGCTTATCAAAAGTAAAACTTTTTTTTAATTTTTTACTTCCAAATTTTTCAGGAACTTTATTATATTTAAGTATATCATCTAGGTCCTTTTTTGTTTTAAAATATAAACATTCTTTATCCCATGTTTCTTTCTCATCTGTAATATTCCTTGAATCATACATAACTGGTATGGCTCCACACATCACAACTTCAGCAAGTCTTTGTGTATTAATTACTGCACCAGATGCTAGCAAAACATATCTGGAACTATTATAAAGTTTTTGTGTTTGTTCTTTACTAATAGGACCTTTAAAAACTTTATTTATATTTTCAATATTTAGTTCATCCCAATAATATCCATATAACTCTATTGGAACTTCATTTGTGTGACACATCCAATTTACTGTTATATTTCGGATCATACCGTGTTGAATCATATTTATAAAGTTTGGGTGAGCATGAATCTCTTGTTTATGTTTTTTAAATATTTGCAAAATATTGTTTTCGGATAAGTCTTTCCCTTTTTCAATTAGTTCAATTAAATCGTAATAAATGGATTCATTATACTCTAAGAAAGAGGGCAAGGTAGAAGAGTCTTTTAATGAGTAATGGCTTCCTACAAAAACTATCTTATTTTCTCTTTTGATTGTTGAATCTTCAAAAAATACTGCCGTATCAACATTTGATACATATTGCCTGTGAATTCTACTTTTTGGAACCCCTTTTTTTATAAGTAATGTATCAAATAAAGATTGATATGAAAAGAAAATATCTCGATCTCTTATTTGTATCTTTTCACTATTGGTCAAAATTGGCATTGGGTCTTGAAACCAAATTACATTAAAAATAGAACTACTCAAATAACTATTACTCAAATGGTTTATAGTAATAGTGATATGAGGATTAAACTTATAGTGTGCTTTTAGTGCTGCTGCACTTCCACAAGATTGCATGTCATTTTTTTGAATGAAATATTTGACATCATATTTATTTTGTTTAAATGCATCAGCAACAATTTTAGACATATGTTGCATTACAACTGTTTCTCTACAAGCAGGAACAAAAACTCTTAGTTTTTTATCCTTAAAATCAGGATTTAGTTGCTTGATTTTTTTTAGGTATTTTTCAGTACGTAGCTGTTGCCCTGTTGTAGCTTCATTTATTTGAGATGTAATTATTTTACGTATATTGTCTTTTTCTTCTTCTGAATATTGTGTATTATCAAAATTAATTTGTGTGGGAAATCTATTTTTTGTTTTACTGAAGTAGTTAGTTAGTTTTTCAAAAGGAACACAGATGAAGTTTTTGGGAGAATTTTTTATTTTCTTGCCATTGTAATAGCATATTTGTAGGCCCTCAACTGTTATAGTACACATTATTTTATTTTGCTTTTTGGCTTCTTTTAATGCTGTTTCAGCGTCTAAAAAATAGGTATCTTTAAAATTACTTTCCATTATCTACCTGACAAAAATATGAGAACAAAATATGGTTTAAAATCATATGCGCATCTTCAACCAATCCATAATCATTTTTTGCTGTGTCTAGGTGAATATTAATATCTGAAAGTTCTTTTAAAGCTCCACCTGAAAAGCC
>CAJXWI010000420.1 GCA_913062735.1 uncultured Arcobacter sp. | reverse complement strand
TTGGTAATCCCCCATCAATGCCGCTATGGCACTGCCATTATTTAGTGTATTTTCAACGAGTACCAAATCAAGCCCTGAGGTTTCAATAATACTAAACAAAACAGCAAGTTGACTAATATCTTTTGCCTCAACAAAAAAAGCTTTTCTAAAAAGTAAAGCAAGGGCAACGCTTTGTTTTTTATCAAAAGCAAGTAAGATATCACTCCAAGATTTATAAGGTATATATTTAAAAGAAATACCCGTTTTATTTTCCACTATTTTCATATAATCTGCAATCAAACCTTCAAACCTTTTATTATCAACGATTGATAAAGGTTTCCAGTTTACTTCAGAGAATCGAATCAAAGGATGCGTTTTAATAAACTCTTTTTCTTTTTTAGTAAAAACCAGTGATTGTTTTAAATAGTTGAATTTTTCATAGATTTTTTTAATATCAACAAAAGAGTTAAGTTTCTCAAATGAAGTAATGCTTGGAATTAATGAAAGTTCATTAGATGCTTTAATCAAACTTTTTTCATTAAAATACACTTTTATATACCCAATCTTTTTTGGTATATTCATGTGAGTGTGGTAAACATCATGTTCCATAAAGTTTTCATAAGACAAAGAACTTGAATAAGCCAATAATTCATCTGTAAAAACTTCGATTTTTTTAATATATTCTAAAGAAGATAAAATTCCAATAATATTATGCACTTCTTTTATATCATTATTAAACATACTCTTTGAAACAAGAGAAGCAATAAGAGTATTAATAGTCACTTTTGCATTAATATCATATTTAGTATAATTGTCAATTATTTTGTTGTACTCACCTGTTTCTTTTATTTTTTTCAAATTTTTATTAAAAACATCTCTTAAGTTTATGTCTTTAAACGCCACCTTAAAATTATTATTTGGATTAAAAATATAATCAATGGTAAATTCATTTATAGTTTTGGTACTTAACATTTTCAAATTCCATTTAAAAATATTGATGTCCATTATCAATACATCTGTTCTGCCCTCTAATAAAGTTTCAACTTGCTTCTTTTGTATTCCAGTTTCGTTATATCCATGCGTATTGTTTTTTTTGGAAAAAAGGTTTCTATACTCACGAGATAAATCTACAGAGGCGCCTTCAAAAGCCATAATTTTTTTATTTTTTAGATCACTAATTGAATTAATCTTAATATTATCTTCTTTCCTTGTTATTGCAACATTCGTATAAATAGAAAAATCATCAGAGTAATGATACTTTGAATTTATTTCTTTTACAGAAACCAATACATCAAGTTTTTTCTTCTTAAAGCCATTATTTAATGTTTTAAAATCCATCATCGAATAAGAATTAATTTCAATATTACTTTTAGAAAGAATTAATTCAAGCAAATCATATTCTATTCCTTTTAAATAACTATCTGAAATAACAAAAGGGTCTCTTCCCTTCTTTAGAGCTATATTCACACTTTTTTTAATAGTATTGTTTTTTGGTGAAGTATTATTAGAAAAAGCAGGATTGATATTAACTATAGTTTGCGTACTTGAGAATAAAATATTTACAAAAAATACGTGTAAAAACAAAATAATTAAAGATAATGGTTTCATATATTTTCCTTGAAGTCTTATAATTATAGTAAAAGTAATATCTTTGTTAAATTTACTTTTACATGTAATACTTCCATTTAAAGCAAATATAATAATAATTTAAATTATATCAATTTAAATTCAGAACCTTATTCTCTCTACTTATAGTAAGAATTAATAAAATATTTTCTGTTTTTTCATTTTAGATAGTTTTATCTGTGCCTATATGGCTAAGGTTTCATGTATAAAAAGATATTGTTTATACATTATTTTAAAGCAGGCATAAATGAACGAATAAGAAGATAAGTGATAATTTGAAAAGGTGCGCTATTTATTGCATGCATTAAAACAAGGTATATTTTAATATTCTTTTACATTATTCAATAGTAAGTTATGAGAATTAGATACATTAATATTTAATTCAGAGCCATTAAAGACTCTGCTTATTTAAGGTAAGTAAGGACGTGTGATATTTTCAACTTCATTTTTATTAATATATACAGAGTCTTCAACACGAGCTCCTCCATAAGATCTGAAGTGAGAAATAACATCCCAGTTAAACTCTTTTTTTCCAAGATGATTTTTTAAAAGCTGATCAATAACGTAAACACCTGGCTCAATTGTAAAAACATTGTATTCTTCTATATTTTTATTTAAGCGTAAAAAAGGATGTTTTTTTGACATCGTATGTGCTTTCCCATATTTGTCACTTATTGTATTTCCAATATCATGCACTTGTAAACCAATATAATGTCCCACTCCAGCAGGAGAGAAAAGTTTCGTATACTCTTTTTCATAAATTTCATCTGCACTTATATTCATGAACTTAAATTCAGCAAGAATTTTTGCAGTATCTAAATGCATTTGTTCTTGAAGTACTTCATAATTCATATTTGTTTTAATTTTTGAAATAATATTTAAACAAGAAGCATCAACGGCTTGTATTAAATCTTTAAAAGATTCATGTCCTTCTTTTACATGTGTTCTAGTAATATCAGCATGATATCCTCTATAAGATGCTCCTGCATCTAAAAGAAAAGACTTAGCTTCATACTCATGTGTTTTATAATCAACATAATGTAAAATTGCAGCACTTTCATCAAAAGCAACAATATTAGTATAAGGTACTTCTTCTTCTTTATACGACAAGGCTTTTAAATATACTAAATGCGTTTCTAATTCACTTTTTCCTTCTAAAAAAGCGGTTCTTGCTGCAATATGTGCTCTTGAAGCAAGACTGTTTGCTCTACGCATACATTCTACTTCATAAGCGCTTTTAATAGTACGAGAGAAATGAAGAACATGAATCAAAGCATAATCGTTCAAGGATTTAAAAGAAAAATTTTCAAAACGATTTATTTCTTCTCCTAAAAAAGCAGTATTTTTAAGATTTGTTGGTAGAACTTTTTGCATATCATCTAAAGAATTATAATACGTAATATTAAAAAATTCTGTCCACTCACCTTGTAATTCTTTGGGCTGTGAATCCCAATAATCAACTTTTTGGAATACTATTAATTCTGGTTTTTCACCTCTTTTATATCGAATAAAAGAGTGCGGGTTTTTAAGTACGGGAACTACATATTTAAAGTTAGTATATACCTTATATGGATATTTATTATCATCTAAGTAAATAGTTTTTGCTTCTCCTGAATACAATATAATTTCATCGTATTCATTTTCTTGCATTGTTTGATCAAATACTGACAATACTTTATTTAGGTGTTCTTTATATAATTCTTTCATATTGTTGGAATCGCTCCTAATAATCGTTTTGTATAATCCGCTTTGGGATTAGAAAATAATTCATCTACACTAGATAATTCAACTACATCTCCAAAATACATAACCATAATTCTATCTGAAATGTGTTCGACCACAGATAAATCATGAGAAATGAAAACATAGGTTAAAGAGAATTCTTCTTGTAAATCAAGAAGCAAATTAAGGACTTGTGCTTGAATAGATACATCTAAAGCAGACACTGGCTCATCACAAACAATCACTTCTGGTTTTAATA
>CAJXWI010000419.1 GCA_913062735.1 uncultured Arcobacter sp. | reverse complement strand
TTTAGGTACTAAAGAAGCTCCTGTGATGGGATTTAATAAAGATGAAAATTCTAATCAAGACAAATCAATTAAAAAATTCTTTGCTCCTGAGTTTAGGAATAGATTAGATTGTGTGGTTAAGTTCAAGTCTCTTAGTATGGATGTTGTTGCTTTAGTTGCAGGTAAATTCATAGATGATGTACAAAAACAATTAAGCGATAAAAACATTAAAATTAATATTTCAAAAAATGCGAAACTACAATTAGCTCTTTTAGGTTATGATGAGCAAATGGGAGCACGACCTTTAGGAAGAGTTATCACGGATAAAATTAAAAGAGTATTGACGGACGAAATTTTATTTGGAAAACTTAAAAAAGGTGGTATTGTTAGTATTGGCTTTAAAGAAGATGTTTTTACTTTTGATTACAGTAAAGAATAAATAAAAGACACATAACTTGTGTTTTTTATTTAATAAAAAGGATTGATATGAAAAAAAGTTTTTTCCTAAGTATTTTAGTACTTATTGCATTTATTGCCTGTAGTGATAAAACAGAAGAAAAAGAACTTTCTTCTGTGCAAACACAAGAAAAGAGTAAAACTATAGAAAATAAAAAAACTATAGTTACAGATGTTATAGTAGAAA
The DNA here is from genome assembly GCA_913062735.1 of uncultured Arcobacter sp. Next base: position 2,969 of record CAJXWI010000419.1, on the reverse strand, counting down.
CAAAAAAAGAAGTAAAAGACATAATTGAAGTAAAAAAAGAAGAAATTGTAAAAGTTATTGAAGTGAAAAAAGAAGCACTTGTTAGTAAAATGAAAGAAGGTAGTGCTTCAATTAATGCACAAAAACTTTATGCAGCCTGTTCTTCATGTCATGGGCTTAAAGCAGAAAAAGCTGCTTTAAGTAAATCAGAAGTTATAAATACATGGAGTGAAGAGAAAATTTATTCTTCATTAATGGGTTATAAAGATGGCTCTTATGGGAAAATGATGAAAGGTTTAATGCAAGGGCAGGTCAAAAACTTAAGTAAAGAAGAAATACGTGCCTTGTCTTTATATATCAGCACATTAAATAAATAAAAGAACTATAGTATATCTATAAGTTCTTTTTATGATACTTTTAATTATACTTCGAAAAAACATGGAATATAAATGCTAAAAAATACAAATATGACATTTACAAACTTTTCAAATAAGAATAATGAAGTAAAAGAATTTTCATTTTCTGATACTTCATCTTTTGATAAGAAGAAGTGCCTTAACTTATTGGCTTCAAATTCACTTTCAGCGCAGGAATTGCTTTTTCTTTTAGATGCCAGAGCAAAGAAAATTATTCATTTCTTATTGATTGACAACAGAGAAATGAATGAATATCTAGAACAAAGAATTGTAGGAACAGACTTTTTAGTGCCTACTAGTTCATTTTATGAAAGTATGGAAGTTCTTAGTAGTGAAAAGAATACGCCATGCGTAGTTTATTGTTTAAGTGGAGGCAGAAGTGCACAATGCTTAAATATTATGAAAAATATGGGTTATACAAGTGTTTGTAATTTGCAACAAGGCTTATATACCTATAAGGGTGAATTTACTTCAGGAAAATAAAACATTTCTTAAAATTAGTATAAATAATTTTAAGAAAATGACTTACTTTGAACCTCCCCTTGCCTAGTAATAGGACTCTAGGAGAATCTACTCTAAAAAATCTAAAATCTAAAAAATTATATATTTTTATGCTATTCGCTTTTATTATAAAATAATCTTAAAATATTTTTGTATAATAGTTTAGAATAAGATTTTTTTAAGGTGCTTATGAAAGAAGTATTAAAACGATTAGAAATAATTAAAAGCTCAATTATTATAGAAGATAATGAAATAGTAGATTTACAAGTTAATAAACTATTGCTTTTAAAAATAGACAATAAAGTAGAGTCAATTTTATATCTTATTTCAAATACAAACTTTGAAAAGGTTATTCCTTTAATTGATGAATACTTAAATCAATTTCGCAGTCTTGTTCTTTATGAAGATGAAAAGATACAAGGCTTAAAACATGAACTGTCCATCTTAGAAAAAGAATTTTTACTTTATTCAAATAAAGTTGAAGAATATCACAATATTATTAATGATTTTAATATTAAGTACCATAAAAAACTGGGAGATTTAATTGAAGAAATCTTAGTTTTAAGAGAAGAATATTATGAATATATGGCAAAAGAAAATGATGATTTTAACGTTGAATATAAAGAATCAAAACAAGACCATGAAGAATTTCACAATGAATTTAAACAATTCTCATACTCCAACTCTATTGATTTAAGTAAAGAAGATAAAAAAGAGTTAAAACGCTTATACAAAAAAGCCTCACGCCTTTGTCATCCTGATATTTTAGAAGATGAAAAAAAAGAAGAAGCAGAAGAAATTTTTAAAGAATTAAATGCAGCTTATGAACAAAAAGACATAAAAAAAGTAAGTAGTATTTTACACCAACTCTTAAGTGGTGAGAGTTTTATTAGTGCTTCTGATTCATTATTTGATAAAAAAGTTCTGAAAAGAAAAATCTCAATTTTACGTGAAAAAATCAAAAAAATCAAAATTGAGATTTCTGCATTAAAAGAAAATGAAACGTTTATAATGCTAAATAAAATTGATGATATCTATGATTATTTTGTACAAATGCAAGAAGAACTAATGGCAGAAAAAGACTCAATTATGGAAAAAATTAAAAACTTCTTAAAAAAGCATAAGAATGACTAGTCCTAGTACCTTATTAATTAAAAAACAAAGTTCTTCTCTTATGTTATGCAAGTCCAAAATTATGATGGGACTTACTAAAAAGATTCTTAAAAATAAAATACAAATTGTTGAAAATCAAGATTGGATTGATAAACTGTATTCATGGGCAGATGAAAATAAAATTGATGATTTATACAAATGCAAAAAAAGTTTTAATAAAGAATATACCAGAGGACTGCCAAGAAATAAAGAAGATTTACTTAATTTACTTGAGTTAAATTTGTATAAATATGATTTAACGTATTTACCAAAAGAGTTGTGTTATTTAACAAAATTAGAAAAACTGCATTTGTATAAGAATCGTCTAAGATTTATTCCAAAAGAAATTAAAAACCTTAAAAACTTAAAAGAACTTTCTTTGTCCAAAAATCAACTGAGTATTTTGCCAAAAGAGATATTTGAATTAAGGAATTTAGAGATTCTTAGTGTTTTAGGAAATAAACTAATTGACGTTCCCATTCAGATTTCTAACTTAAAAAAATTAGAAAAGTTAAACCTTTTAGGCAACAAACTAAGAAGCTTACCTAATGAAATCTGTTCTTTAGGCAGCTTACGTTCTTTATATGTTTTTGAAAATAATTTAATTGAATTACCTTATGATATTGGCAAGCTATCAAACCTAGAAGAATTATTAGTAAATGATAACAATTTGCGTTTTTTGCCCTTAAGTATTGGAAAACTTAAGAAGTTAAAGTACCTATGCTTGTTTAATAATAAAATTGAAGCTTTGCCTAGTGAGATTGGACATTTACACTGCCTTGAAGAGCTTTGGCTATCTAATAATAGATTACTGTCCTTACCTTTAAGTTTGGATGGTTTGCATAAGTTAAATGAATTTTCTTTATCAAATAATGACTTATCTCTTTTACCCTCACAAATACTAAAAATGAAGAAATTAAA
>CAJXWI010000418.1 GCA_913062735.1 uncultured Arcobacter sp. | reverse complement strand
TAATACTTTTTTACTTGTCCATTTTTCCTCAATTTGTAAGTTCTACTAATATTTTAGAAGACAGCCTTTTATTAGGAGCGATACAGGCTTTAGTTGTATCTTTTTGGTTTTTAATCATTATTCTTTTATCTCAACATTTAAAAGATTTTTTATCCAAAGCAAAAAATACTAGAGTTTTAAATTATTTTGCAGGAAGTGTATTTATTTTGTTTTCTTATAAACTAGCAAATTCAAAATAACACTAGCAAAAAAAGGGGAATTCACCTCAATAGTAAAAATAAATCTGTTTTATAGGAATTGAGGCTATATTATTTTAATTCTTTTTAATAGTCTAAAATTAATAACTTAAACTAATAATTTAATTAATAATAATATTGGTTTACTAGTTGTAACATTATTATATCAAGCTAATTGAAGGACTTAATATGTTGAATAACCTGACAGTCAAACTTAAACTTATAATTTTAGCCATACTGGTATCTCTTGGTTTTGCAGCAATTGTAATACTCGAAACAAGAGACATTAAAGAGCTTAACCAATTAAGCCATATGAAAGAGCTAGTTAAAGACTTAAATATTGATATGCTTAACTTGCGTAAGCATGAAAAAGATTTTCTTGCAAGAAAAAATCTTAAGTATCTAAAAAGTTTTAAAACTACAATTTCTACAATTGATAAAGAATCAAAAGAACTGAAAATAATGCTTATTGATTTTGGATTAGATACAAAAGACACAGATTCTTATAATAAAATTATTCATGAGTACAGCACTGTATTTACCCAGCTTGTTAAAACTCAAGAAAAAATAGGCTTAAATCCAAAAGATGGTTTATATGGAAGCTTAAGAAGTACGGTTCATCAAGTTCAAGAATATGCAAAAAAATCTGATGATAAAAATCTTTTGTCCATTGTATATGATTTAAGAAAACAAGAAAAGGATTTTATGTTAAGAAGTGATAAAAAATATCTTAGTTCTTTTAATTCAAAACTGGATGCTTTAAAAGCAGATAATAAGTACCAAAACATGTCCTCCTTATTAAATAAATACAAAGAAGATTTTAATAAATTGGTGCAATTTGAAGAGAAAAAAGGTCTAAGCAGTAAACTTGGGCTTTTGGGAAAAATGAGAAAAGTCATACACAGATCAGAAGAGTCATTAAAAAACATGACGTCTCTTATTAATGTCGCAGTTACACAAAAAGTATCTGACATTCAGGCTTTTGCCGCTATTTTTGCTATTGCTATTGCAGTATTTATTGTATTTGCCCTTCTGTATATTAGTAATTCTATTAGTACTGCACTTAGAAACTTTGAAAAAGGGCTCATTCAATTTTTCTCTTTTGTTAACAATGAAACAAAAGAAGTTGATAGCTTAAATGATAAAAACAATGATGAAATAGGAAATATGGCGAAAATTATTAATCAAAACATCGCTACTACTAAAATAAATATTGATAAAGACAGAGCGTTAATTGATGATGCAACCGTAGTTGCGAATAAAATCAAAATGGGTTACTTAAAAGAGAGAATTACAAAAGAGTCTAATTCGGATGAATTAAATGATTTGAAAGATGTTATTAATGAAATGTTAGAAAACTTAAATAATAATATTGACAATATTCTTATTGTTTTATCAAGTTATTCAAAATACAACTTTATGCCAATAGTAGATATTAAGGGTGTTGAAGGAGAAGTAAAAGAGTTATGTAAAGGAATAAATTTCCTAGGAGATTCAACGACTATAATGTTAGTTGAGAATAAAGGTATTGGTTTAGGTCTTTCAAAAAGTGCAAAAATCCTTGTACGTAATGTTGAACAGTTAAATACCAATGCAAATTCAACAGCAGCTTCTCTTGAAGAAACAGCAGCAGCCCTTGAAGAAATAACAGCAACGGTTGTAAGTAATAATGAAAGCATACAACAAATGTCAAATTTCGCTCAAGAAGTTACAAAAGCGGTTAAAAATGGAGAAGATTTAGCTACTCAAACCAGTCAATCTATGGATGAATTAAACCTACAAGTTACTTCCATTAATGACTCAATTGGTTTAATTGACCAAATAGCATTTCAAACCAATATTCTTTCCTTAAATGCAGCCGTAGAAGCAGCAACAGCAGGAGAAGCTGGTAAAGGGTTTGCAGTAGTGGCCCAAGAAGTAAGAAACCTAGCAAGCAGATCTGCAGAAGCTGCAAAAGAGATAAAAAGTTTGGTTGAAAATGCTACGGCACAAGCCAGTGAAGGAAAACAAATTGCTAATAATATGCTAGAAGGATATTCTACATTAAATGAGAATATACAAAATACTATTTCCATTATTTCTGATGTATCAAGCGCATCTAAAGAACAACAAGCAGGAATAGAGCAAATCAATGATGCAGTAACCCAAGTTGATTCACAAACCCAAGAAATTGCAACCATTGCATCTCAAACACAAGAAATTGCAGAAGAAACCAATGTTATTGCGAATGACATTGTGAAAGATGCTAATAACAAAAAGTTTAAAGGAAAAGATGAAGTACAAGCAAGAGAAGTAAACAAAAATTCAAGTTCTTCAAAAAAAGTGCAACAAAAAACTGAAAAAAAGAAAGAAGAAGAACCTTCCCCTAAAAAAATAGTTGCTAAAGGAAAAGATGAATCTTGGGAGAGTTTTTAAGCACTTCCCTTTCCTAAGAGATAAGATTCCAAGCACCCTAACTCTCTCGGAACAGAAATTCTGTTTCCGAGTAATTTAACTTTTACATACAAGCTTAAAACTATTCTGCTGCACTGGCCTCTATCTCAAACATTAGGGAAGGAAGAGCAAGCCTGGTAATACCAAGTAAAGTCATAGGAGGGCTTATTTTTATAGGACCAAATCTTGAACCTAAAACATCAAAGTTTTTCATAGCTTCATCCACATCTGTAGTATAAATTTTAAGTCCCGTAATATTCTTTAAACTCATATCAGCAGCTTCTAAAACTTTCTCTAAGTTATCAAGTGAAAGAATAATTTGTTTTCTCATATCTCCACTGTGTTGTAATTTACCAGAAGAATCAACAGAAGTCTGCCCAGAACATATTATTTGCCTTGTAACTCCTTCTATTATTTCAGCCTGGTTATATCCAAGATTTAAAGACCAAGTCCAAGGGTTAATAGCTATTCGTTTCATAATTTATCTCCAATTAATAGTTTGCCCGAAACATTTTCGGGTATTAAATTAATTATAACACCTGGTATTGACACCCCTATGTCAGGAGGTTTTTATTTTTTATTCCAATGAGAAAAAAGTTCTAAAGAAAGCCTCTGTACTTCTTGTTTAAGGGAAGTGCCAATAATTATTTCAATTTCATTACCATATTGTAAGAGCCAACGCGCCATATAATCTGGCATAGCGCTTAAAAATCGCATTTTCACGCCATTATTTTGTACTTCTTCTTCAATAAATCCAAACATATAGCGTTGTTCGCCTACAAATCTCGCTGCTTCTTTCGTAAAAAGGATTTCAATTTCTTCAAGCTCTTCTCTTTTTTCTTGCTCTTTTAAATACTCTTGCAGCGTTAACCTAGTGTGACGCATGAAATATTCATTTTGTAGTGAAAAAGACAAAATACGATCAAGTCTAAAATCTCTATAGG
>CAJXWI010000417.1 GCA_913062735.1 uncultured Arcobacter sp. | reverse complement strand
TGTTTATTGGAATCATTATTTTCAAGAATCTCTTTCACGATATGAGTTGAAGTGATAGCGATATCTTGTGTTTGGTTTGCGGCACTAGATATTCTTTGAGTTTGTTGATCAATTCCTGTTTGCTGTTCTTTTGAAGCAGATTCAACATGAAGGATTAGCTAGATAGTTTTTTTGTACAATTATCTTGTAGGATCAAATATAAAAATTAATTATTGACTTGCTTACACCTGATCCGATAGAATACTTTTGTAATTTACTGCGTATTGATGAATTAAAAACAAGAAATTAATACAACTTAAATTATACAAACTACAAAACTATGTGATTTTCTCCTAAGATACTTATTTTGTTACTAGCTATTTATTCCAATAAATTTAGGTTGTTGTATTACCATTAATTTGATTCTATTGAGTTTTATTTCTTTTGCATCTTTTTAATAGCACTAGATATTTTTCGTGTAGTTTTGATTTTATTAACTTCGAAATAATGTAAATATATTTGCGTGGTTGAGATGTCAGAATGTCCTAGTAAATCTCTCAATTCTTCTAATCCAATGTCTACAGAATAATATGTATAACATGCAAAAGAATGTCGTAGCATATGAGGAGATGATTTAGTAACTTTAATATCTGTATGTGCAAGTACTTGTTTTATCAGTAATGCAACATATTTTCCATACATTTGTTTCTTTTTATCAGTGCAGAAGAAGTAGTTGTTTTCATTGGATGAATCTTCTTTGGCATATTGCTTCCAAAGAACTTTAATATTGTCATGTGCAATCATTGCAGTTCTTTCTTTGTTACCTTTACCTATTATTCTAAAATGTATCTCTTTATCTTTTATTGTTACGTCTGATTTTGTAAGATTTAATAACTCAGATATTCTAATTCCAGTTGTTAAGAGAATTTTGAGCATGAGCTTATTTCGTACAGCTCCTTTTTTAAAAAATATTTCATCAATAGCATTTAGAAACTTTGCATACTCTTTTATTGGAGACAAAACAATTAATTTTTTTTCTTCTTTAGGGATAGCCTTTTTTATAGCAACTTTGCTAATATTAAAGAGATAAGCACCTTCTCCTTCTTTACCTACATTAGTATCTTGGATATAATCAATAAAGTTACTTACAATTCGTTTCCGATTATTAATTGATGGATTTGATAAGTAATTCATTTTATTTGAAAAACAAAAAATGATAAACTTTTCACTCATTTGTTTTATACTTGTAGCCTTTAAACTTTCAAGCTCAAAATAAACAAATTTGATATTATTATAATATGTCTGTGGGCCTTTAAATCCTAATCTTTCAAGCTTATTAATATTATTCTGAATTTCATCAATGGTTTTAGCATTATTGATTTTATCAATTGTTTTATTAAGTAAAATCATATCCGAAGAATTTACATGTCTTTTTGTTTGACTATTACATTGAATTGTAAGATATTTAGAATACCAAAAAACTAAATTATTTTTCCAATCATCATGTGGTTCAAGTATAAACTTATCTCCACCATAAACATAATCCTTGAGAGCTTCTAATTCCATTATATACTCCTTGTTTTTTTGATAAATGATTTATTATTAGATAATGATCATTGACACCAATGTTAATATTAACTGTCAAATTAAATTCTATAGAATTTAATTCTGTATATTTTTAAGATTTTACATAAGAAAAGCTTATCTTTTACTTATTGTAAACTTTATTTTCCGAAAATACATGATTTTCGGAAAATAAATAACTTCGATAAGTACCAAGAATAGGGCACTTACTCAAAAAATACAAATTCAGTATTTTTAGTATTTTTTTCACATGATAAATTTTACTTAAGTTTAAAGATGATAATTCAGTAAAACACATTTCTCTCTTAGAAAGAGCATCTTATGTTACAAAGAGTTTTTTTGAGGACAAAAGTTTTCGAGAAAAAATATTTTATAACCTATTTATATAAAACTACTCTACTTGCTCATTTAATTACTAATTTAATTTTGTTGATTAGCTCTTAGCTAAGCGTTACAATGAGTAAAAAAAAGAATACCCTATTTTCAAGGTATAATTCTGATAGAATCATAAGGAGTGAAATGATAAATTTTCAAATTCTTTAGAGAGTAATGAGTTTATCATTTAATTATTTATTTGAAGATGTAGCTTATTTCTTAAAAAGGTATTTTAGAGTAAGGCGAATTAGTCTAAAGAGATATTCAAATAAGCTACAAGAAATAATACAATGAAATAGTATTGAAAATGTATTATTGAAGTAGAACTTCGAGTTTTATACATAAAGAATTCGAAGGTAATTTACTTTACATATGGATTATCAAGTCATATTAACTTAAATGAAGCAGAACAATGGTTTTAAATGCTCTATAAGTTATAAAGTAAATTACCTTGAAATAGTACATGAAAAAGATCTTTGAAAAGTACTAAAATATTTTAATTTTGAGTTATTCTCAAATTTTATGGGTCTATCATCTTGAATGTAGGGCATCAAACCTCTATATTTATTAGAATAGCTTAAAATTCATTTATTAAATAAAAAATTATTTTTCACTCTTTAATCTATAAAGTACAATCAATATAAATGTAACTTTTGATTTCTCTGATATTCTAGTAGGTTTTCTAGCAATTTTAGAAATATTATCACCTATATTTCTAAAAACAATATTTTTTAAAATGGATCTTCAATATAATCATTTTCTCATGCATTATAAGTAATATAAAATCTTTGTTTAAATTAAATTCCTTAGTCATGAATTCAATAAATTTTGTTTTACCACTTCCCCAGGGAGCAATTAGAGCTATTGTATGACTATCAGTTTATATATTAATATGATCTGTCTACACTTATTCAGACAAAGAATACAAAGCTATTCTGAGTTAAAATAAACAATAAGTGGAGATCACATGAAAAATAGTAAATACACTAAAGAATTTAAAGATTCAACAATTCAACTGGTAATGAATAGTGATAAATCAACATATCAAATTGCACAAGATTTGGATATCAATGATAAAACTTTGTATAGTTGGATAAGAGAGTATAAGAAAGTAAATAATATTCATACTGATGATAGAAGAACGATTCAAAAAACTTCCTCAAAAGAAACATTAGAAGAAGAGAATAAACGCCTAAGAAAAGAGCTTGCTATTGTAAAACAAGAAAGAGAAATTTTAAAAAAGGCAACCGCATACTTTGCGAAAGAAACTCTATAAAATATGCATGGATAAAAGAACATAAAAAGAGTTTTAGTGTTACTTTAATTTGTAACATATTTAAATTAAACCGAAGTGCATATTATCATTGGATTAAAAAAGGTTGTGTTGTAAATAAAGTTGATGAACAGTTAAATAGCCTCGTTAGAGATATTTTCATACAATCGAGCCAAGCCTATGGAACAAGGCGGTTAAAGCACTCCTTAGTTAAGGAATATGGGCTTGTAGTTTCTAAAGACGAATTGGTGAAATAATGAACTTTCTAAATCTAAAGACAATAATGAAACGAAGATTTAAAGTTACGACTACTGATTTAAATCATAATTTTACAATTGCAGCCAATAGAATAAATAGAGATTTTTATAGTTCTATCCCAAATGACATATATGTGGGAGATAT
>CAJXWI010000416.1 GCA_913062735.1 uncultured Arcobacter sp. | reverse complement strand
GTATACTGATCCTGAAATTCTTGTTCTTGATGAAGCAACTTCAGCATTAGATGATTATACAGAAAAACAAATTATGGATGAAATCTATGATTTGTCAAAAGACAAAACGCTTATTATAATAGCACATAGGTTAAGTACTTTGGATCGATGTGAAAAAATTTATGAAATTGAAAATGGAAAAATAGTACATGAATAAAATACTTGACCTTATAGGTCGAAAACATAATTTATTTGATGATGATATAATAAACAACGCTAAAAACTTACAAAAGATTATTTCAACTTCTTCATTTTTAGTTATTGGAGGAGCTGGATCAATTGGACAAGCTGTAACTAAAGAGATATTTATGAGAAGCCCTATAAAACTTCATGTTGTAGATATTAGTGAAAATAATATGGTTGAGTTGGTTCGTGATATAAGAAGTTCATTTGGATATATTGAAGGTGATTTTCAGACATTTGCCCTTGATATTGGATCTATTGAATACGATGCATTTATAAAAAAAGATGGCAAATATGATTATGTACTAAATTTGTCTGCTTTAAAACATGTTAGAAGTGAAAAAGATCCTTTTACACTTATGAGAATGCTTGATGTGAATATTTTTAATACGGATAAAACACTTCAACAATCTATTGATAATGGAGTAAAAAAGTATTTTTGTGTATCTACAGATAAAGCTGCAAATCCAGTTAATATGATGGGGGCGAGCAAACGAATAATGGAAATGTTTTTAATGAGAAAATCATTAGATATCAATATTTCAACTGCAAGATTTGCAAATGTAGCATTTTCCGATGGTTCACTTTTAGATGGATTTAATCAAAGAATCCAAAAGAATCAACCAATTGTTGCTCCTCATGATATTAAAAGATATTTTGTTACACCTCAGGAATCTGGTGAACTATGTTTAATGTCTTGTATTTTTGGAGAAAATAGAGATATATTTTTCCCTAAACTAAGTGAAAAACTGCACCTTATCTCATTTGCTGATATTGCAGTGGAATATTTAAAAGACTTAGGATATGAACCTTATTTGTGTAAAGATGAAAATGAAGCTAGAAACTTAATTAGTACAATGCCAAGTGCGGGGAAATGGCCTTGTTTATTTACTTCAAGTGACACAACGGGTGAAAAAGATTTTGAAGAGTTTTTTACAGATAATGAAACTTTAGATATGAAAAAATTTGAAAATCTTGGCGTTATTAAAAATAAAGCTATTTTTGATGAAGAAATATTAAACTCTTTTGAGCAAACTATCAAAGGTTTTAAAAAAGACTTAGCTTGGAAAAAAGAAGATATTGTAAAAGAGTTTTTCAAAATTATTCCTAATTTTTCTCATAAAGAAACTGGAATATATTTAGATGGAAAAATGTAATATGCAAAAAATTGTTGATTTTATTCAAAAAATATATAAAACAAATGAGTTTATTCCATTACATGAACCAAAATTTATTGGTAATGAAAAGAAGTATTTAAATGATTGTATTGACTCAACATTTGTGTCAAGTGTTGGAAAATATGTAGATATGTTTGAGGAAGAGTTTGCTAAGAGAGTAGGCAGTAAATATGCAATTGCAACTGTAAATGGAACTTCAGCTTTGCACATTTCATTACTTTTATCAGATGTAAAATATTATGATGAAGTTATAACCCAACCCTTGACGTTTATTGCTACTTGCAATGCCATATCTTATATTGGAGCAAAGCCAATATTTGTAGATGTTGATTTAGATACTATGGGCTTGTCTCCAAAATCATTAAAAAACTTTTTAGAAAATAATTGTGAACTTATTAATAAACAATGTATTAATAAAACTACAAATAAGATTATAAAAGCTTGTGTGCCTATGCATACTTTTGGGCACAGCTGTAAAATAGAAGAAATAAAAGAGATTTGCGACAAGTGGAATATAAGCTTAGTTGAAGATTCAGCTGAAAGTCTTGGTAGTTATTATAAAGATAAACATACAGGAACCTTTGGAAAACTAGGAGCTTTTTCTTTTAATGGTAATAAAATTATTACAAGTGGTGGAGGTGGAGTTATCGTAACTGATGATAAAACTTTAGCTAAAAGAGCAAAATATTTAACTACTACTGCAAAAGTAGCTCATAAATGGGAATATGTTCATGATGAAATTGGTTTTAATTACAGAATGCCAAATTTAAATGCAGCATTATTGCTTGCCCAATTAGAACAATTGGATGTTTTTTTGAAAAGTAAAAGAGATTTAGCTTTGAAATATAAAGATTTCTTTGAGTCTAATGAAGATATTAATTTTATAGAAGAACCTAAAGATTCAAAATCGAACTACTGGTTACAAGCAGTTTTAGTAAAAGATATACAAAAAAGAGGTGACTTTTTAGAATTTACAAATAATAGTGGTGTTATGACAAGACCAATTTGGAAACTTATGAATGAAATAGAAATGTTTAAAAACTGTCAGTGCTCAACTTTAGAAAATTCAAAATACTTAGAACAAAGAATCATAAATATATCAAGTAGTGTAATATTATGATAAAAGAACAAGTTTTAGATGCTTCAAATAAAGAAGAAATACTATTAATTGGTGGGGGTGGACATTGCCATTCTGTAATTGATGTAATTGAGTTGGAAGATAAATATAAAATTGCTGGAATTATTGATAAAAAAGAATTAGTTGGAAAAGATATATTTGGATATAAAATTATAGGTTCTGACGGCGATTTAGAACATCTATATGAAAAATACAAATATGCTGTTATTACTATTGGTCAAATTAAATCTGCAGATATAAGAATAAAGATTTATGATCATTTAAAGAGTATAGGTTTTAATTTGCCTTCTATTGTTTCACCCTTAGCGTATGTGTCTAGGTTCGCAACATTAGGTGATGGGACGATTATAATGCATAATGCATTAGTTAACGCAGCAGCTAAAATAGGTAACAACTGCATTATTAATACAAAAGCTTTAATTGAACATGATTGTATTATTGAAGATAATTGTCACATATCAACTTCTGCAGTTTTAAATGGTGGGGGTATTGTAAAACAAAATACATTTTTTGGCAGTAATGCGACATCAAGAGAGTGTATTAAAATAGAAAACTTTGTTAAAGCTGGGAGTGTGTTAAAATGAGTGTTTTTATAATAGCAGAAGCGGGTGTTAACCATAATGGTTCTCTTGTACTTGCAAAAAAACTAATTGATGTTGCTTGTGATGCAGGAGCTGATGCTGTAAAGTTCCAAACATTTAAAACTGAGAATTTAGTTAGTGTAAATGCTCAAAAAGCACAGTATCAAAAAGAAACTACAAATAGCACTGAATCGCAATTTGATATGATTAAAAAATTGGAACTTGATATAGATACTCACCATAAATTAATATCATATTGTAAGAGTAAAAATATAATGTTTTTGTCAACACCTTTTGATTTGGATAGTATTGATCTTTTAAATGACTTAAATTTAGAGATATTTAAAATACCAAGTGGCGAAATTACTAACCTTCCATATTTAAAAAAAATAGGAAAATTAAATAAAAAAGTAATTCTATCAACTGGTATGTCTGATATTGGTGAAATTGAAGATGCCTTAGATATTCTTATTGGTTATGGTACAAAAAAATCT
>CAJXWI010000415.1 GCA_913062735.1 uncultured Arcobacter sp. | reverse complement strand
GAACTTTATAAAATAGTAAAAAAGACTGAGAAAAAGATACTCAATAATAAATCAAAAGAAAAATATGCAGTTGAACTTAATAAAGAAGCTGCCTTAGATATTGTTAATAGAAAAAAGAAGACATTTATGTATAACTGTGAACCATTTATTTATGGTGATAATAAAGTTAAAGAAGTTAAGAAGTCTAAAAAAATCGCTTTTCTAGGAACTGGGCTTGGTACACATATCACTTCTATCGTAAAAAAACTTAAGCCTAAAAAAATTCTAATTTCTGAAGAAAATATTCAAATTTTTAGATGCTCTTTGTTTATCACAGATTATGAATCTTTATCTGAAATCTCAAAAATAATTTTTTCAATTGACAAAAAATTGGATTCATCTAAATATGATGAAGTTGTGAGCTTAGATTTAAATTAGTATTGATTTCTCTATGTTAAAATTATAACAGAAGTATTTTATTAATTATAAAGTTAAAGATTCCATTTCGTATGCATATGTTTTTATCTATGGAATCTTTTTTTTCCTGTATTCTTTGAAAGAATATGGTTAAATTAAAATCTTGTCAACCATCTCTGAAATATTTAAATTCATATTTTCAAATACATTTTTATTTTGTATGTTATTTTTCTTTACTAAAAACTCATTAACTTTATTTAGAAGTTCTTCTTTTGTATTGACCCAAACCATTAAGTTATTATCAATCTGATATTTATCATAGTGGCAGATAAAGCTTCTTGTTGAAATAGTAGGAGTATTAAAATAACAAGCTTCAGTATTAAGAGTACCTCCCCCTCCAATAAATAAATCTGCATAAGCAAGTAAATGTTGAATTACTACTTTTTCTTTAAGTACCGTGGTAAAAGGAAATTCCTTTATAAGGTATTCACTTTCATAACGAGGTATGATGATGATATTTGCATCAGTCGTATATTTTATCTCTTCCAGCGCTTCATAAAGAATTGGATATTTTTTATCTACATAAGATGACTTGTATTCTTCTTCTCTTATAATAATTAAGGGTTTTGATAAGTCTAAATTATAGGGAAATAATATTCTTTCAACATAAGTAAAATCAGGTTTAAAAGCTTTTAACCAAATTAGGGGATCAATAAAATCATAATCAAAAATTTGTTCCTCATCTAAAGAAAATCGTAAAAATATTTCATTCGGAACAACAAAAGGTTTAAAAACTTTTGTTGATAAAGGTAATGTTAGACGTGCTTGCGGTAATGCTTTTTTGAAGTTTGTTTTGTAATCAGATAAAGGAATATCATAAAAATTGATAATAGGAATAGCTAGACCAAATGCAACTCTATTCGCATCAACAGAACATAAACAGACTAGTCTATCTATATCGTAAATAGTTACAAACTCCATAAGTGACTTTTGTCTTTCAATAGATGCATGTAGCTTATCTTTCAAAGCGGCACCTCCAAATTCTCCTCTATTGATAAAATCAATATTATAAAGTCTTAAAAGCTCCACCACTTCAGAATATCCATCACCTTCTCTTGCGGTGATTAAAACTTTTCTACCTCTATTTTCTATTTCTTGTATTATCGGTATAAAAAATAGTACTGATTTTGGGGTAACAAGATCAAACCAAATGCTCATAATTTTCTTATTCCTATATATTTTTTGAATTTGATATATATCCTTTTTTTAGTCCCCTTTTCAACTGGGCTGTCCTCACTATAATCTAATAAAATACACTCAATATTTTTAAGTTTTATTTCTCGTCTAGTTAAAACTATCTTATCAAATGTTTTATAGGAGTTTTTATGTAAATTCAATACTATCCTTTTATTAGAAGTTCTAAATTGTATATTAACTAAACTAAACTAAAATAAATATTTCCCTTTATTTAAAACAAATTTAGCTATTATTTATTTCTTAAATAACATAAAGAAGAGATACATGAAAAAGATATGTCCATTTTGTAAAAATGAGAATATAGACTTCGAACCTTTTGGCTTTGAATTTGAAATTCTTTCTAAGCTTAAAGTTGTCGGTGGGGGAAAAAGAGATAATGCGAGATGTCCAATATGTTTTAGTATGGATAGAGAAAGATTAGTATATTTATATCTCAAAAATTTTACTAACATATTCACAGATAGCTTATCTGTACTTCATGTTGCCCCTGAAAAAAGACTTAGAGATAAGATTAGAACTAATGAGAAACTAAATTATATTACAGCTGATTTACAAAAAAAATTTGTAGATATGAACTTTAATTTATGTAATATTCCTTTTGAAAATAACACTTTTGACATTATAATCTGTAATCATGTTTTAGAGCATATCATAGATGATAAAAAAGCAATGAAGGAAATTTTTAGAATATTAAAACCTTTTGGAATCGCTATTTTACAGGTTCCTTTTTCAAATTTACTTGAAAAAACTTATGAAGACAACACCATTGTCTCAAAAGAACAAAGAGAATTACATTTTGGACAAAATGATCATGTCCGAATATATGGGAAAGATTATCCGAATAAACTAACTAAAATTGGATTTGAAGTTGAAAAGTTTATTTGGCAAGAACATCAACAATTAATTAATGAAGACTATTCTCTTCTTATGGATGAACCAATATTTATAGCCAAGAGAAATAAATAATACATTTTCCTATATTAGCTTATATCAATCAAAAACTTAGTATGTTTTTGCAAACCATCTCGAAAAAATATACAAACTCCACAAATGCTGAGTAAACCTTTTTTCTTTTGCTTCTGTGTATAAAAACTTTACAAATGAATCATCAAAGAGATTAAGTATTTTATTAACTTTTAAAATTGTATTTAATATCTCTTGATTGTATTCCTCATAAAGCCATTCTATATAAGGAGTTGAAAAACCTCTTTTTTTCCTATATACAATCTCTTTTGGTAAGTATTTTATGGCAATTCTCTTTAATAAATATTTATTAGTATCTCCACATTTTATTTTCTCATCAACTGCTAATAAATATTCAACTAGCTTATAGTCTAAAAATGGTGCTCTTAGTTCCAAGGAATGAGCCATTGACATTTTATCAACTTTTGTCATCAATACATTTTCTACCCAAACTTTAAGATCAATATATGATAGCCATTTTACAGGATTGAAATTATAATTGTAGTTTGATAATAATTCTTTAGCAGTATAAGATTTAAATAACTTTTCTTTTTGAAACTCTGTGAAAGTTTCTCCATATGTTTGATAAATATTTTTTTTATGAAAAGCTCTATGGTTGTACTCCCACTCTTTTGTTAAATTGTAACCTTCTTCTTTAATACCTTTATTTTTGTATCTTTCCAACATCTTAAAATAGTGCTCATATCCTAAGAATATTTCATCGCTTCCTTCTCCCGATAAAACAACTTTTATATTTTTATGGTGTACGTATTTTGATAATAGGTATGTAGGTATTGAAGCTGTATCGGCAAATGGTTCATCTGTACATGCTAACATGTTATCTATATTTCCAATAAAATCTTCTCGAGATATTAAAATTTCATGATGTTTTGAATTTATATGATTTGCAACTTTTTTGGCATATGGTAACTCACTATATTGTTTATGCTCTTTGTATCCTATGCAAAAAGTATTAATTTGTTTATGACTAAGTTTTGAATACAAAGC
>CAJXWI010000414.1 GCA_913062735.1 uncultured Arcobacter sp. | reverse complement strand
GATCAAGACACTGGTTTACATACTTATAGGGTTGCAAAATACTGTAAAATACTTGCCAGTTTAGCTGGTCTTGGAGAAAATGAACAGGATGTGATTTTTCACGCTTCTCCTTTTCACGACTTGGGGAAAATTGGCATTTGTGACGAAATACTACTAAAACCAGGTAAATTGAATTACGATGAATTTGAGATTATGAAAACCCATGCCCAAGTGGGTTACAATATTCTAAAAGACTCTAAAAGTAAATACCTCAAAGCTGGTGCACAAATTGCAATTCTTCATCATGAAAAATTTGATGGAAAAGGTTATCCCCATGGATTAAAAGGTGAAGAGATACCTATTATTGGAAGAATTACAGCCATTGCTGATGTATTTGATGCCCTGACCTCTGTCCGACCTTATAAAAAAGCCTGGAACTTTGATGATGCATGTGCTTTGATTGAAGAAGAAAGAAACAAACACTTCGACCCAAAATTGGCAGATTTATTTTTAGAAAACAAGTCCCAATTTAAAGAAATATATGATTTATATAAAGACAAATAGAAAACTTAATAGTCTTTTAGGTAATTAATTACTAAGAAATAAGGATTAAAATTGAGAAAGATAGAAATTAAAGGAATTAAAAGTAAGGTAATCTT
Source organism: uncultured Arcobacter sp. (assembly GCA_913062735.1). Next base: position 2,993 of record CAJXWI010000414.1, on the reverse strand, counting down.
ACCCTTGATTATTGCATTACTCATAGCATTTGTAGCTATTTATTCCTTTTTAATCTATTCTAATGAAAAAAATATTATTGATTCCTCTGTCGTATATGCTAAGAATAACATTCAACAATATTTGAGCTTAAGAAAATACTATACTCAAAGAGTTGTAGGACTGATCAAGGAAAAGTCAGATTTAAAAGTAGACATTCTACTTGATAACAAGCCAAATTCTATTCCCTTACCAGCAACCATGATACATGAGCTAAGTGAATTATTTAAAAAGCAGAATTCTTTTATACAATTAAACTTATACAGTAACTATCCTTTTCCCAACAGATCAAAACGAATATTGGATGATTTTGAAAAAGAATCCCTTCCTTTTTTGGTAAACAATCCAAATAAGATATTTTTTAGACGAGAAGTAGTGAATAATAAAGACAGTGTAAGGGTGGCGGTTGCAGATACATTTTCAGATAAAACTTGTGTAAATTGTCACAACTCCCTTCCAAGTTCACCAAAGAAAAATTGGAAACTACATGATATGAGAGGTGCTTTAGAAATTATTCTTCCTATTGATACTATTATGACAGAAAATAAAAACAATACTATCCAGCTGACTTTTGTATTTGTTATAGTTTTTACTTTATTGGTATCATGGATAGTAAATATAATCTTACAACTCAATAAAACAAATAGATACTTTGGTCAATTGATTCGTAACTTAGACTTACACAAAGCAGCTTTGGACAGTCATGCTATTGTGAGTATTCTAGATGATAAGGGTAATATATCTTATGTAAATGATAAGTTTTGTGAAATAAGTGGTTATACCAAAGATGAGCTAATAGGAAAAGAGCACACTTTTTCAGAGAGTTTAGATGAGGGTATTATAAACGAATTAAGATGGAAAAGCATCAAAAAAGGTGATATTTGGGAAGGTGAAGTAAAAAATATCAATAAAAAAGGAGAAGTGTTTTGGGTATTGATGTCGATATTACCCATACTGGATCAATCTGACAGAAAAAATCAATATATTTCAATAAAAACTGATATTACAAAAATTAAAGATATAGAAGATGAATTAAATCATGCCAAAATTGATGCGGAAAAAGCCAGTCAAGTAAAGTCACAATTTTTAGCCAATATGAGTCATGAAATAAGAACACCCTTAAATGCCATTCTTGGTTTTTCAGATGTATTAGCGAATATAGAATTAGACAAAAAAAACAAAGAGTACGCTCAAATTATTTCTAACAGTGCGGAGTCCTTACTTAAAATTATCAATGATATTTTAGATATTTCAAAAATTGAGAGTGGTAAGTTTCAACTAAATTATGAATCTCTAAACATACATACCTTTATAGACCAAATCGTTGAGTTATTTTCTGTAAAAACCAAAGAGAAAAATATTAGATTTGTATATCATATGGAGTCTAAAATTCCTTTTATAATAAAATCTGACTCTACCAAACTACGACAAGTCCTCTCGAACCTCTTAACAAATGCCATAAAATTCACCCCACAAAATGGAAGAATAGATTTTAATATCAAACTCGTAGAGATAAATAATAATGTTGCTAAAGTAATGTTTCTCATCAAAGATACGGGCATAGGTATAAGTAAAGAACAAAAAGAATTAATTTTTAAACCCTTTCAACAAGCCGATGAAAAAATAAGTAAAAAATTTGGAGGTACGGGTTTGGGGCTTGCCATCTCTAATGATATTGTTAAGTTAATGAATTCAGAGATTTTTATTAATTCCAATATTGGAAAAGGTAGTGAGTTTCTACTCACCTTAGATTTAGAAATTTTGCAACTTGAAAACGAAAAGCATCCAATACTCAGAGATTTAACTTTTGTGCTTTGTCACGCCCAAAATGGGGAATATTTAGATGTAAGTCTAGACGTTTACTTAAAAGAAATTGGAAAAGTATTTAGTATCGATGACAAGGACTGTGAATATGCAGATATGTTGTTCTGTTTTAGTTCCCAAGACTTTGAAAATATAGATAGGTTTAAAAGCCTCAATCATAAATTATTTGTAGTTTACGCAGGAGATGAAAACAATCTTAACTTTAAAGATATTTTAAAAATTGATTATTTTATTGATTTACCCATTTATCAGTCAAAGATTTCAAATCTAATATTTGACGCTTTTAATTTGTATAACAAAACATCCTCTCAATCAAATGAAAGTGAAAAATTAGATGTCAATATTCTTCTTGCAGAAGATAATATAAATAACCAAAAACTCATGTGTGTACTTTTAAGTAAAATAGGTGCAAGATGTACTATCGCTGAAGATGGTTTTGAAGCAATTAAATTATATAAAGACAATATCTTTGACTTGGTACTAATGGACATAAATATGCCTCACCTAGATGGACTAGAAGCCACTCAAAGAATACTTGAAGCACAAAAAAGTGATAACTTGTATAAAATTCCAATTATTGCTTTAACAGCTAATAGTATTGCAGGGGATAAGGAAAACTACTTAAATCATGGCATGGATGATTATCTTTCAAAACCAATCAAATATAATGAGTTATATTATATGATTGAAAAACATACTTATGACATAAACAAAAAACCTCTAAAGAAAGATTTAATAATAGAGCCACCCAAACATGATGAACAAAACAATACAGCTACTTATTTGTACAAAAAAAGTGATGCAATCAAACAATTGGGATTAGATGAAGATACAATTGATATGTTAATCGAAGATTTCTTTTTAACTCTGGATGAAGACATAGAAAAAATTCAAAAAGCGATTGAGTCAAAAATTGCGATTGAAATTCAAAATAGTGCTCATTATTTAAAAAGTTCTTGTCTTAACCTAGCAATGAATGAAGCTGCAAATGTCCTACAAGATATTGAAAACAGAGCAAAAAATGGGGAAACAGAATCCTTTGATACTTTGAATTTAAAACTAATTTTTGAAAAAATTAAAAAACTAGTGTAATAACTTAATAGTTTGTAATTATAAATAGTGGCATAATAGA
>CAJXWI010000413.1 GCA_913062735.1 uncultured Arcobacter sp. | reverse complement strand
CTCTATTCCTGTCATTTGTTGAAAATAAGTAAATTGTGTAATTTCCATTCCATCACACCATACTTCCCAACCTAAACCTGCTGCACCTAAAGTTGGACTCTCCCAATCATCTTCAACAAAACGAATATCGTGATTTTTTACATCTATACCTATAGTCGATAAACTTTTTAAATATAGTTGTTTAATATTTTTTGGGGAGGGTTTTATAATAACTTGATATTGATAATAATGTTGTAATCGATTTGGATTTTCTCCATACCTTCCATCTGTTGGTCTTCTACAAGGTGCTACATATGCAGTTGACCAAGGAGTTGAATCAAGAGATCGCAATAAGGTTGCCGGATGAAAAGTTCCAGCTCCTGCTGGAATATCATAAGGCTGAAGAACATTACATCCTTGTTTCGCCCAAAATTCTTGTAGTTTTAATAGCATCTGTGAAAATGTTAACATTCTTCGTTTCCTATAATAAATTGTTTAAAATAATACAAATAAAAACTAAAACATATCTAAGAAATATTTTAGTTTATATTTGAAGAGAGAGCCTAAGCTCTCTTTTTATATGTTTTTTATATTCTAACTTCAATACTTAAAGAATCAGTTTCTACCGCTTTTTCTTTAATTATTCTATCTTCTTTTAATTTAGTTGCTAATTCATTATCACTAATTGCTAAAATTTGCATTGCTAAATAAGCAGCATTAATTGCTCCTGCACGTCCAAGTGCTACTGTTCCAACTGGCATTCCAGCAGGCATTTGTACAGTTGAAAGCATTGCATCCATACCATCCATTGCTCCACCTTTCATCGGTACTCCAAGAACTGGTTTCGTTGTAGTAGCAGCTAAGGCACCAGCTAAATGTGCAGCCATTCCAGCAGCTGCAATAAATACAACAGCACCTTTACTTTCAGCATCTATGATATATTTTTTTGTTCGAGCAGGTGATCTGTGAGCAGATGAAATTATCATTTCATATTTCACATTAAACTTTTCAAACGTATCACTACAGTTTTTCATAACTTCGTAATCTGATTTACTTCCCATTATAATTGAAACAAAATTCATTCTATTTTCCTTAGTAATTAATTCTTTTTAAGATATTTGGATTATATCAAATTGTTTCTAATAGTTTCATAACCTTCGATATTTTCAGGTCTTTCCACGCTTGATGTTTGTAAAGTTCTAAGCTTGGATTCTCAAAAGTAAAGGTAGAATAATTTTTTGTTTTATCTTCAATTTCTATGGTCTTAGTTTGCTGATAATATTTGGTTCTAATATTGGCTTTATCATCTGTAAACAAAACCAAGGTAGGAACAAAAAAAGCATCCGCGATATGATAGGTTGAAGTATCTACTGTAATAATTTTATCTGCTTGCGAGATAATATAAATAAACTCACTTAAACTTTTAGACATGTTTGCCAAATTTACATAACGATCATCATGCAATTCTACAATATTTAAAGCCGATACTATCGAATAATCATCAGCAGTTCTAATTAGCTTTTTCATATATTTTATTGCAAATTCTTTAGGTATGCTTCTGTCTTCATTTGCAGAATAAGGATGAAATAAGAGAAGTTTTCCCACTTTTTTTAAGTCTTTGATTTTCTTAATTAAATTTTTATGTAAGGATGCACTAATTCTATCAATAAAAGTAGATTTTCTTAGTTTATTCACTTTTTCATAGTCAATGCCAAACTTATAAAGATAGGCATCAACATATGGCATATGTGAAAAATAAGTTCTTTTATTTAATAATGAAGTATCAATAATAAAATCATAGCTTAAAAGTTTTTTTAAAGACAAGGATAAGGGCTCGATTTTATGAATAAAACCTTGAGTTAAAAGAAGTTCTTTATCTCTAGAATAGTATTTATTTTCACTGCTTTCTAAGTAAATATCAAGTTTTACACTTGGAAACTTATTTTTAAGTTCTTCATGTAAAATTCTTAAAGCAGAACAAGAAGAAATAATCTCTCCAATATTTCTTCCTACTCCACCAATAATGGCAAGGCTAATATCAAGTTTTATGCAATGTTTGATTTGCTCGTAAAAATCAAAACCATCTTCACTGAAAGAGACTTCTTTTATTTTATGTTCTAAACTTTTCTCCACATAAAGATTCTTTTTCATACGGTAATCGATTTTTTTTAAGGTTTGATATTCAAATTTATTCGTAATTCCCAATTCAATTGGCATAATATGAGAAGAAAGAATTCTCTCTTCTAAAAGAACTTTAATTTGGTATTTTTTGTCTACTCTTGAAAATACACTCTTTAAATCTAAAAAATCATTATACGTAGAGCAATAAATAAAGTCATCACTGCTAACTCCAGGAGGTGCTTTATGGTATTTTACTAAAGAACCATCTGTCGTTTTAATATTAATATTCTGTGAGACTTTAAAATAAACCATTAAGCGAACGGATTAACCACTTCACCCTCATTTTCTATTCTTAACATAGTTAAATAAGGTAATTTTCCTGGTAATTGTATTTTATTAACATTCCCAGAATGAACAGCTTCTAATTCTTTATTTTTTTCAGTTAATATCTTTTTAAAATTAACGTAATATTTACCATCTTCTTTTTTATATATTTTTCCAATTTCATTCTCACACTCTTGTACTTGAGCATTTTGTGGTAAGAAAATCTCTACATCTGTACCTGGAAAGGTTTTGTACTTACATAAAAAATGTGTTTCATCTTCGCAAACAAGACCAGATACTTCATAAGAACCTTTAGATAAAGAATAATCATAATTTTGTGTATCATTTCTATCAAAAGGTTTATGAATTAAATACGCATCAGAAAAACCTCTGTTTTTAGTTGTGAATAACTCTTTTTGATATTTGGCTTCATCAAAAGTATCATTATAAAAATCATCAATAGCCATTCTATAAGCATTAGCTGTAACTGCTGCATAATAAGGAGACTTAGTTCTTCCTTCAATTTTTAAAGAATCAACTGCTCCTGATGCTAGAATTTCATCAATATGAGAAGCAAGATTCATATCTTTTGCATTAAAAATATACGTACCAACACCTGGTTCTTCTTCTAATCTAAACAGTGAAGAATGATCTTCATTTGCTGCATATAAAGTGTATTCAAAACGACAATCATTAGCACAGCTTCCTCTATTAGGTACTCGTCCCATTTGAACTGCTGAAACCAAACAACGTCCAGAATATGCAAAACACATAGAACCATGAACAAAAATTTCAATTTCCATATCGGGTAAATGTTTTTTTATTTCAACCACATCTTTTAATGAGATTTCTCTAGCAACTACAATTCTTCGTACACCCATGTCCCAAAACACTTGCGCATCTAAATAATTAAGTACATTAGCTTGTGTTGATAAATGTATTTCAATTTCAGGTGCGATTTCTCTACATAATCTAACAACACCTGGAGCTGCAACTATAAATGCATCGGGTTTTAAGTCTGCCATTGATTGAATATGCTTTTTTAATAAGTTAATTTGAGAATTAAATGGAAAACCATTAATCGTTACATAAACTTTTTTTCCACGTTCATGAGCATAATCAATACCTTCTTTAAAGGTTTCCATTGTAAATTCTTTTCCACTTCTAATTCTTAGGCTAAAATGACTAACTCCACCATATACTGCATCTGC
>CAJXWI010000412.1 GCA_913062735.1 uncultured Arcobacter sp. | reverse complement strand
TGAACAACTTTATTAGTAGGCATATTATTTTCCCTTCAAATTCATCTTTCTTAAATACAACTAGGTATAACAATAAGCGTGAATTAATAGCTAAAGTCTATTATAAATAGAAGAAACATCTTTTAATATATAATATATAATTTTATTATTAGATTTAATTTTTATTCACAAATTTATATTTACTTTGATATGATATTAAATAGTAATAATGCTCGTTACTCAATATATAAGGATTCATTATGAAAAATGCTTCTATAGATCATTTTTTTAATCAAGAATTTGATAAACAAGATTATTTTAAACAAAATGCAAAAGAAATTGTTAAACAGCATATTGAACATACAATCAACTTAAATGAAAGCAAGAATCTTCTAAGCGCTGAAGAAAAAAAAGCTCTGCAATTAGATGACAAACTTGAGTTTACCAAAGAGCTCATTGATGTTTTTGAAAAAGAACATATACTTGGATTAAATCCAAAAGCACTTTTATCAAACTTATTTCATAAAATTAGAACACTTGACTACAAGCAAACAACAATTGATGAATTTAAAAAATCGGGTGTTTTATATTTTAAACTAAAACACTCTTGCGATGAAAAAACGTGTAAAGGATGTGAAAGTCTTGTTGAGCGTGTTTTTTCAATTGATGAAGATATAAATGAAATTCTAGAGCATACTTGTACTTCTGCTTATTGTCGATGTTTTTTACAAGAAATATCACATGCGCAAGAAGACATAGAAAATACCTTAAAAAAGAAAAAAGAAAATGAAAGTAACATATCCTTTAAATTAATATTTTTTATTCTTGCACTGGTATTGTTTACCTTGTTTGTTTATTCTTAAAAATAAACAAAATAACTATAAGCATTCTTAGTATTTAAAACTAATTAATTATTATATAAATTATCTTTTTAAATCTTAGCTAAGATAGTTTATATAAATAATAAATGAGGAGTTTATTATGGAACTACATGGAATTACTTTAGATTTTGATGATATTAAAACCTGTGGATTATTGCCAGACTTATGTTCTAATTGGGATCATCGTTCAGAAGAGTTATCTGAAATTGAGGCATTGTCAGAATATTGGGATAATAACATTAACACAGTACTAGAAAAAACAAATAAAATTATAATTGGAAATATGGGCAATAAGTCTATTATTTACTCTGCTGATAAAAATGCTATTTTGGTAATCAAAGATGTTTTTAAAGAACTGAAACTATCAACAATATCTTATACTGATATTGACCATTATGAACATTATATTACACATGATTATTTTAAATATTGTTTTCTTCATTAAAGAGTAATAAATTATTTTTATTTTAAGATCCCTAATAAAGTTATTTTAAAAATTATTTATAAAATAACTTTTTGGGAAAAACTTAAAATTTAGTTTTTGTAAGTATTATTTTGTTTTTTTTTGATAAACTAATTACAACAATTACTACTATGGGCTAAGGAAATCTATCATGTTAAAAAACCTCACAATAAAATCAAAAATATTGTTTATTACTCTTTTTGGACTTTTATTATTATCTTCTGTTTTAGGTTATGTTTCAGTATCAAAAGCAAAAGAATCCTTAATTAAAAAAAGTTACGATATGTTAACTTCTACAAGAGATAATAAAGCAAAACAAGTAAAAAACTATCTTGAGCAAAGAATTAAAGACATTAAAGTATTAAGCAAAAGCTCTAATGCAGATGAGTTATTATATGACCTAGGTAATTTATATGATGATTTGGACCTTGAAGAAGATGAAATATTCGATGTTTCAATAGTTAGTATTAAAGATGCTACAACACCTCATGAAAACTTTTTTCAGAATTTTGCTAAAGAGTATGGCTACAATGACATTTATCTAATTAATGCAGAAAGTGGACATGTATTATATACTTCATCAAAATTAAAAGACTACGGTAGTAATTTAAAGTTTGGAAATTTAAAGAGCAGTCCACTTGCACAAGTTTGGAAAAAAACGCTTGAAAGTAAAGAAGCTACTTTTATTGATATGACTAAGTATAGTATTAATGATAATAAACCAACTATGTTTTTAGGAGCGCCTGTATTCCAAGATGAAGAAATAAAAGGTGTTATTGTTTTTCAAATATCGACAAAAGATATAAACGATATTATGTCTTTTAGAAAAGGCTATACAAAAAGTCAAGAAGACTATTTAGTAGGTCAAGATTATTTAATGAGAAGTAATTCGTATCTTGATCCTAAAAACCACTCTTTAAATGCATCCTTTTCTAATAAAGAAAAAGGAAAAGTAGATGGCATTGTTTATGGAGGAACCTCTCGAAAAATAAGAAATTATTTACAAATATCTAATAAACTATTTGTTTCACATTCTTCTAAAAGTGAAAATAAAATTGGATACTTTAAAACAGAATTAATTAAACCTATTTCACCTTTATATTTTAATGACAAAGAAAGAACTTCCGCGTTAATCTCAATATGTTCTTTATTGAACACTTTATTACCTGAGGCTCAACAAAATAAGAAAATTTATAACTCTTTTGAAAAGTTAATTAATTCCATTAATTTAGAAAATTGGATTTTTATTTATATTTTTTTTGAATTAAATTTAATTAAAGATTTAGGTTATGATACCAACTTAGAACAATATTCCCCCAACGAAAGTACAAGCAATGATATATCAAAAATTAAAATTGATGGTTATATTTATGAGGTTCCAAATTTTTTAATATTTAAAAAAATTCCTGTAAAATTTGATAACACCTTAATTCGAAAATCACTTTATTTTACACGTAATGTTTTACAAAATAAATTTTTTATTCCAAACAATCTTTTATTTCCAAAATCCAGAGTTGTTTTAGAGAATTATTTTAATTAATTACAAATTTTTAGCTATTTCTAATGCAAAATAAGTAACTATAGCTGAAGCACCAGCTCTTTTAAAACACATTAAGCTTTCTAAAATTGCTTCTTTATTTACAAGATTATTTTTAATACCATTTTTTATTAAGCTATATTCTCCAGAAACTTGATATGCTAAAACAGGAATTTTAAAATTTTCCTTAATTGATTTAATGACATCTAGGTATGGCATGCCTGGTTTTACCATTACCATATCAGCACCTTCTTTAATATCTAAAGCAACTTCTCTGTAGGCTTCATTACTATTAGCAAAATCCATTTGATAATTTTTTTTATCACTTTTTAATGTTTTTTTAGAACCAACAGCATCTCTAAAAGGTCCATAAAAATTTGATGCATACTTAACTGCATATGAAAGAAGTTGAACATCATGATATCTATTTTTATCTAAATGTTTTCTTATTTTACCTATCCTTCCATCCATCATGTCTGATGGAGCAATAACATCACAACCCATTTGAGCTTGCAATAAAGCTTGTTTCATTAAAATGTTAACTGTCTCATCATTTAAAACATAGTTTTTTTTTAAAACTCCATCATGACCATGTGACGTATAAGGATCTAAAGCAACATCACACATTATTCCAATATCATTTTTAAATCTTTTTTTTATAAATCTTATTGCCTTGCACACTAAATTATTTTCATTTAAAGCTTCTTTTCCAAAAGAGTCTTTTTTATTACCAGGTGTTGATGATTTTTCGTCAATATTTGATATCGATACTTTGGA
>CAJXWI010000411.1 GCA_913062735.1 uncultured Arcobacter sp. | reverse complement strand
TATAATATAAAATGATTATATCACTAAAAAATCATTTGTACTATTTAATATTTCTTTTACATTAATATTTTAAGGAAGGTAAATTTAGAGGATTTATTTTTCTATTATTTGAGTTTTGAACAAGTAACCTTGTACATAATCGGAGTTTACATCTTTGGCAATTTGTAAGTCATCCAAGGTCTCTACCCCTTCTATAATTGTCTTTTTACCATTTAACCTCATAGTTTTTACAAAACCTTCTAAATAATAAAAGAAGTTTTTATTTTTTCTAATTTCTCGTAAGAACGACTTGTCTATTTTGACATATTTAGATTCATTCATTAATTTAAAAGAGAACATAGTACCATCTTGAGCATAATCATCAAGCGCAGTATTAATGTAGTTGTAGTTTAACCATTTAGAAAACTCGTGAATGGTTTGCGCGCTTGTTTCATCATCACTACCATTTTCAGTGATTTCCACAACTATTTTATTCTTTATTGGTTTTAAAAAGTTTTTCCAATATTCTTTTTGCTCATCGGTTACAAATATATCTGCATCAAAATTCAAAAATAGAGTTTTATCTTCTGTGAAATTATCTACTTGTAATCTCTTATTTCTTTTTTCTAAATAATAAAAAAGCTGATTGTTTTTGTGTAGTTCTCTGAAAATATCTTCAGTAGAAAGAGAATTTCTGGATAATTCAAACTTTGAAAGAGCCTCATAAGCATAGATATCAAGATTATTGGTATTTAAAATGGGTTCATATTTAGTAAGGTATTTTGCTGTACATATTAAGGCTTTTAAATTCTCAATTTTTTTCATAGCAACAGAGTAACAAAAGTAAACTTAATATCAAGTGATATTGATAACAACTATTGAAATTAGTTATATTAGTGCGAAAATAAGTGACAATGGATAAATAAGAACATTTAGATATCTGAAATAATTATTCATTTGGATGTCAAGAGGTAAAATCTCTTCCAGTTGCATACCGTTGCTCATTTTTGTAATGATATGTAAACGAAAAGAAATATCTACAAATTTAATAAGAATTATAGAATACATCCACATGTTAAACAGATTTAAATAAAAAGTTAAATAAATAGAGTAAATAAAAGTAGGATTGAGTAAAAAATACGTGAAGATGTTTTTTTGAAAAATAGCATAATTGTTATTCATCATGCCGTATAAATTTGGAGCTTTTTGCCAAGTTGATTCAAAAAACTCCAAGAAAATTAAAACCGATATAATTAAGTATATATTTGTCATAATTTACCAATAACGAAGCAGTGCTTCGTTATTTATTATTCAGATTCGATGTCGCCAAATTTGATTTTTTGGTCTTTGTATAAACCAGTTCCAACAGGAATAGTTCTACCAATAACAACATTTTCTTTAAGATCTTCTAACATATCCATTTTAGCACTGATTGCAGCTTCTGTTAAAACTTTTGTTGTTTCTTGGAATGATGCAGCTGAAATGATTGAATCAGATGTAACAGCGGCTCTTGTAATTCCAAGTAATAATGGATCAGCAATTGCTGGCTCACCACCAAGTTTAACAATCTTTTCATTTTCAGCTCTAAATCTTTTTTTAGAAATCATATCACCAATAATGAATTTAGTGTCTCCACCATCTAAAATAGTAACTTGTCTTAACATTTGAGATAAAATAACCTCAATATGTTTATCCGCAATACTTACCCCTTGAGATCTATATACTTGTTGTACTTCAGAAACAATGAAGTAATGTAAAGCTTTATCACCTAGGATTCTTAAGATGTCTTGAGAACCAATTTGACCATCAGTTAATGGCTCACCAGCATGTACAAACTCACCATCATGAACAAGAATTTGTTTTGCTTTTTCTACTAAATATTCAGACTTATCTCCACTGTCTCCAGTTACAATAATTCTTGTTTTATTTCGTAAAGATTTTCCAAAAGAAACAATTCCATCAAACGATGCAAGAACTGCAATGTTTTTAGGACGACGTGCTTCGAATAATTCAGATACTCTTGGAAGTCCCCCAGTAATATCTTTTGATTTTTGAGTTGCTTTTGGAGTTCTAGCAAGAACTTCAGCAATTTCAATTTTCTGACCTTCTGCAACAAATAATGATGATTTAGGATCAAGATTATACCTAATTAACTCATCATTTTCTAATGCAATAACAATAGTAGGTTTATACCCTGTTGGTAAATATTCATTAATAACAAGTTTAGAACTTCCTGTTAATTCATCAAATTGCTCAGATGCAGTAACACCAGGAATAATATCTTCAAAAGTAACCGTTCCAGCAAACTCAGTGATAGTAGGATTTGCATATGGGTCCCATTCTGCAATTACTACTTGTTCTTCACTTTTAGGTTTAGAAATAACTGATTCTTTTTCAACTTCTGCATTATCAGAAAATTCAATAATTGAATTTCTTGCAATATAGTGTCTTAAAGCTTCTCTTCCTTCAGCATCAACAACAACTGCAAATAAACCTTTAACTTCAACTACATCCCCAGCTTTTACGCTTTCGTTTCTCTCTAAATTATCACCAGATAATTTATAGTATTTAACAACACCAGCAGCACCTGAAACAATAGTAGAAGTAATAGGAGCTCCATCTTCAACACGTAATTCAGAAGCATAAGGAATACGATTAGGCACATTCCAACCATCTTTAATCATTTCAACTAAAGATTCATTAGCCTCAACTTTATCACCAGTTTTATAAGGTAAATATAGTTTACCTTCAATTTTACCAGCAACACCAGCAAGTTCATTTGCTTTTGCAACATCATTTTTTCTTAAGTAGAATTTTTTGCTGTCTTTTTTAGAGCTTACAGTTAATACAATTTCTTCATGAATAACTTCAACTGTTAATTCTCCAGCAAAAGGTGCTACAACTTTAGGTTCAACAAGTAAGATACCTGCATTTCTTCTATTTGCAACAAGGTTTTTACCTTCTTTATTTTGAAGTGTTTTGATATTGTAATATCTAATAAACCCTTCTTTATCAGCTCGCAATTCTTTTTCAGTTTGTGTAGCAGATGCCGTACCACCAACGTGGAATGTTCTTAGTGTAAGTTGTGTTCCTGGCTCACCAATTGATTGAGCAGCAACAACACCAACAGCTTCACCTGGAGTTGCTTTTCTTTGCTCACCAAGATTTAGACCATAACATTTTGAACATAAACCATGATCTACTTTACACGTAAGTGCTGTTCTAATAACAACAGACTTAACTTCAGCAGCAGCAACAACAGCAGCATCTTCTTCTGTAATTAAAGTACCTTCAGTGAATAAAATTTCATTTGAAATTGGATCCATGATATCTTCAGCAATTACACGACCTGTGATTCGCTCTTCTAAAGCTTCAATTAAGTCATTACCAGAAGTAATATCAGTAATAGAAATACCTTCATGAGTTCCACAATCTTCGATTGTAATTCTTACATTTTGAGATACATCAATTAATTTTCTTGTTAAGTATCCTGCATTTGCTGTTTTTAAAGCAGTATCCGCAAGTCCTTTTCTAGCCCCATGCGTAGAAATAAAGTACTCAAGTACATTTAATCCTTCTCTAAAGTTAGAAATAATTGGTGTTTCAATAATAGAACCATCTGGTTTAGCCATAAGACCCCTCATACCAGCAAGTTGTCTAATTTG
>CAJXWI010000410.1 GCA_913062735.1 uncultured Arcobacter sp. | reverse complement strand
AACTTTCTTAAATTCAATTAGCTCGCCTTCAGATTTTTTTCCTAATATTATTTGAAAAGGTATACCTATAAGGTTAAATTTTTTCATTTTAGCCGATAAACTTTCATCAGTATCATCTATAATTGTGTCAATATTTTTGCTTTTTAAATGTTCATGAATATTTAATGCTTTTTCTAAATTTGTTCCACCGTTAGGGATTATCATTCTTAAGTTTTGAATACTTGAATTGAGTGTTTCTCGATCTGAAATATAATGCCATTTATGAATACTTTCCTTAAAGGCGGCAGATACTTCTGTATTAAATCCATAAATTTGATATTGGCTTTTCAGATCCCTTGATTAAGGAATATAAATTGAAAGAATCATCAAAGGTTTTGAAATCAGTAAAACTTACTAGAAAAGAAATCCACGAAAATGACCTAATCGTATTACTTACAGATCACGATGAGTTTAATTATGACTTAATTTTTTCAAATTCTAAGAAGATAATAGATACAAGAAATAAGTTTCCAAGAGATTCAAAAGTAATTTCTGCATGAATGAAAATTCTATTTATTTTTAGAAAAAAAACATAATAAATATTTACCTTTGATCATGATAATATGAGAGATCAAATGATAGAAACAAAAAACAAAAAACTTTGATGTTTATGATTACGATATTGCTTTGCAAAAAATTGCCTTTAAGGAAAATAGTAAAGAGGGTGTTTATACGCTGGAAGCCAAGTCTCATGAAACATATTTATTAAAATATATTGATAAAAAAAATCGTAGCAGGTTAAAGTTTACCAGTATTGATAAAGCTAAGAATATACAAAGTGTTATTAGCTCATTGCAGGCAAAAAGAACAGCGAAATCATATATTACTCTTGGAAAATGGAAAAAAATCAAAGCTTTAAAACAAGGATTGGAACTTATTCCTTTAAACGATTTATCTAATGTAAAAGTAGGGGACTTGCTTAGTTTTGATGTTTTATTCTATGGAGAGCCGATTGCTGCCAATTCTAGTATGGAATATATTAGAGCATCAAGTAATACTTTTGGACAAGATGAAAAGTTTTCATTACTTTCATATATTGTTGATGGAAAAGCACAAATCCGAGTTGTAAGTAAAGGCGCGTGGATAATATCTACTACGCATAAAGATGTAGTAAAAAACAATGTAAAATTAAAACACTTAAAGAATAAAGTAAAAACAGTAGAAGAAACAACTACTCTTACGTTTATAGTTCGTTAAAATAAAAACTACTAAAAGGTTATGACTTAATAACTAAATAAAAATGGTGATTTTTTTATAAAATAAAGGTATTCTCCTCTAAGTTTACCTTTTGTGTCTTTGATTTTATTACTTGCTTTTTTATCTACTCTTTTTGTAAAGGGGCATATTAATTTTGGTGTTAATTTTAAGCTGAATGCTTATAATCATTTTTAACTAGTAAGTATTATTAAAAGAAGGGTTATTTGGTGATCACGATTGGAGTTGAACCAATGGCCGCTTCGATGTCAACGAAGTACTCTACCTCTGAGTTACGCGATCCTATTATAGTTAAAAGCTTAGTATATTGATTGTTTTATAATAATTTATCTTTGAATGATAGCACCTAAACTCTTAATCAGTGCTTTTACGTAGCTTCTTTTATTTAATCACTTTTTCTCTCCATTTTTTTAAGCAATCTACCAAAACAATGGCTTTGCCTACAAAAAAGAATATCTCTTAATAGAAATTAAAAGGATATTGCCTTTTTAATCTGTAGGAATAATAATAGTAAAATCTACCCCTTCATTGATTTTGCTAGCACATGAAATTTCTCCCCCAAATTGTTTTTTAACAATATTGTACAAGATATTCAAGCCTAAACCTGTTCCTCCAATACCTCTTCTAGTGGTAAAAAATGGTTCAAAAATATGAGGAAGGTCGCTTTCTTTGATTCCTTTACCATTGTCTTTATAATGTAATAGAATATTATTTTTTTCTTTTTTTAGAGAAAAGGATATAAGACCTTTATCTTTGTTTGAATATCCGTGTATTAGTGAGTTAAGTATTAAGTTTGTAATGACTTGTCCAAAGGCACCAGGATAAGAATTTATTTTTACATCAGAGGGAATATTATTTTTAATTGTGATGTGTGTTCTTTTGATTTGGTTGTGTATAGATAGAATAATACTATTGATATAATCTTTAACATAAAACTCTCTTTTAATCTCGCTTGTTTGATCAACAGATACTTGTTTAAAAGATTGCACCAAATCGGATGCTCTTTGTATGTTTTTTAGCACCTGGCTGGAAATATCTTTTGAATCGTCTAAATATTTTTCAAAATCTTCTTGTGTCATTTCTTGTGTTTCATAGATTTGATGAATATTATGCGAAATTTCGTCAAAATAGGTGATACCTGTTAGGGCAATGCCTAAAGGAGTATTAATTTCATGTGCAACACCTGCAACAAGCCCCCCTAAACTTGCCATTTTTTCTGATTCGATTAATTTATCTTGTGTTTTTTCAAGATTATTTAAGGTTTTTGATAATTCATTATTTAAGAGATTTAATGCGTTTATTTTCGACTCACTCATAAAAAATTTAACTAAAATAGTCATTATTAAAATAACAATTACAAATAATATCATAATGAAAATATAGGTTAAATGAATCAGTTCTACAGATTTATTCTCAATATCTTTTATAAACTTATTTGCTAAAATATCTAATATATTTTCACTTTTATGAATTGAGCTTCTCATTTTTCCAATAAGTCCCAAGTTTTCATTCAGTCCTATTTTTTCTTGAAGTTTGACGAGCTCTAAAAACTTTTGTTTGTATTGATTGAGTAAATTAATTCTTTTCTCATTCTTAATAGCTATAAAAATAGTGCTTTCTTTATTTAAAAACAAGGCTCTGTATTTTAAATCTTTTCTTAATAAAAAATCTTTTTCATGCCTTCTTAACTGTAGAACATCTGAAAGCATTTTTTTATTTAATTTAACGTCTTTTAATAATGCATGGGCCGTTTGCCTTAGGTCTAAATATTTAGACTTATTTTCATTCAGTCCAAAGATCTTTTGTGTGTCTACAATTGTTTTAAATAATAATTTATATTCTTTGACCGTATGATTAAATTTTAACAATTCACTGGTGTTAATTTTTTCTTTTTTTAAATGATTTATTAAAGAAGTGATATTTTTTTGAGTTTTTATATAGTTTTTTGTAAAATCCAAACTGTATTTTTCTTTATGTCTTAGTAAAAAATCTTTTTCATTCCGTCTTAGAAATAATACATTATTTTGTAAGTCTTTTATTATTAACACTGTTTCTGTTAAGTTACGAAGCCCTTTTTCTTCTTTATCCTCAATTTCTTTTAGCATAAACAAGGCACTTATAACTATTAGAAATAAGGAAACTAAATATATTTTATTTCGTTTACTCAAGGGAAAGACCTTCCATAATATAGTTAATTCAAATATATTATTTTATTAATAATACTTTGATTAAAACATAAGTTATTCCGATTATTTAAATTTTGTTTAAAGTTATTAGATTAATAAGATAAACTAATAATTTTCTTAATAAGACTATTAGCTTAGGAGTGTAGTATTAATGTATACGCAAAAAAGGACTTCTTATGTTAAGAAATCTATACATTAAAATTAACGTAT
>CAJXWI010000409.1 GCA_913062735.1 uncultured Arcobacter sp. | reverse complement strand
TGTGTAAATGAAACTTCTTTTGAAATAGAAAAGGGAAAGACCTTATGTATTGTGGGAGAGAGTGGTAGTGGAAAATCCATGACATCACTATCTATCATGGGGCTTGTTGAAGAACCTGGACGAGTTACAAGTGGAGAAGTAATTTTTGATGGAAAAGATTTAACAAAATTCTCTGAAGATGAAATGAGAGATGTTAGAGGAAAAGAAATTGCAATGATTTTTCAAGAACCAATGACTTCTTTAAACCCCTCTTACACTGTAGGTTATCAAATTGATGAAGTATTAAGACTACACAAAAAAGAATTAAATAAAGAAATATTACCTTATTATTTTCAGTTTGGATATATTCCTGCACCTCATACCATATTTAAGAATTGTAGAAAACTAGAAGCTGGAAGTTATCTTGAATATGACATAAAAACTGGAACCAATAGTATTGTTAAGTATTGGGATGTAGATGAATATTATAATCAAGAACCAATGGAAAAAGATGAACAAATTATCATAGGGGACTTAGAAGATATTTTAGATGATGCCTTAAGCCTCAGAATGATTTCTGATGTTCCTGTTGGAGTATTTTTAAGTGGGGGGTATGATAGTTCATTGGTAGCTTCAATACTTTCAAAAAAACAAGGTAAAAAGATAAATACTTTTACTGTTGGATTTAATGATCCTAAATATAATGAAGCAGAGCATGCTAAAAGTATTGCGAAGTACCTTGGAACAAATCATAGTGAATATTATATGAAAAATAGGGATATGTTGGATTTAGTTGAAACAATACCATTTTTTTACGATGAACCTTTTGGAGATAGTTCTGCTTTACCAACAATGGTTGTCTCAAAAATGGCAAAAAAATCTGTTACAGTTGCACTTTCTGCAGATGGTGGAGATGAGGCATTTTGTGGATACAGTAAATATTTCTTTTTAAATAAGTTTTCGAATCTTTTTTCATCCAAATTAAAGAAGTCAATCTTAAAAAGTACTTTAAATTTGTTTTCAGAAGAATCAATTGATACTTTAAACAATATTTTGCCTAAGAACATAAAACAAACGAATATTAAAGATAAATTTTCAAAATTTAAACGAGCGATTAATTCAAGCTCTTTAGAAGAAATGTTTTTAAATGCAAGTTCCTATGTTGATAAAAATGATGTTAGCAAGATGTTAGTTATGAACTCCTCTCATAAATTATTTTCATATTTTGAAAATAAAAATAAGCTTCCTTTTTTAAATTATATGATGGCAACTGATTATAAAACCTTTATGAATGATGATGTTCTTACAAAAGTTGATCGGGCCACTATGAGTGTTAGTTTAGAAGGTAGAGAACCTTTACTGGATCATCGAATTATTGAATACTTAGCTCGAGTACCCAATAATATTAAATATAAAAATAATCAGGGTAAATATCTATTAAGAAAAATTTTATATAAATACTTACCTCCCAAAATGATTGATAAACCAAAATCAGGTTTTCAAATACCACTAAATGAGTGGCTTCGAGGTGATCTTAGATATTTAGTTGAGAACTATTTGGATATTAAAAAAATTGATGATGAAATTTTCAATATCAAAGAAATAGAAACTATAACAAATGAATTTTTATCTGGCAAAAAAGAAAATGGTACTCAAGTTTGGTTTATTTTAATGTTTCAAATGTGGAAGGAAAAATGGTTTGACTAAAAGAGTATCAATAATTTTAAATAACTCTTGGTATGCCTATAACTTTAGACTTAATTTGGCAAGAAGTTTGAAAAAAAATGGTTATGATGTGTGTTTTATAGCTCCATACGATAAAAAATATAGTGAACTTTTAAATAAAGAGTTCAAGTTTGTTCATGTAGATATTGATGCAAAAGGTATAAACCCAATTATAGATTTTAAAACTATGGTATCTTTATATAAATTATATAAACAAATTAATCCAGATATAGTCCTAAATTTTACAATCAAACCCAATATTTATAGTTCAATAGTGGCGGGAATTATGGGAATCAAATCTATTAATAATATTACTGGATTAGGAACGATATTTATTAAAGAAACACTTATTACAAAAATTGCTAAAGTATTATATAAAATCTCACTTGGATTTAATAATAAAGTTTTTTTTCAAAATAGTGATGATAAAAACTTATTTATTAGCAATAAATTAGTCAAAAGCTCAAAGTGTGCTTTATTACCTGGTAGTGGAGTAGATTTAAACAAATTTTCACCTGTGAAAAATAATAACGACGAAACTTTTAAGTTTTTGTTGATTGCCAGACTCCTAAAAGATAAAGGGATTTTAGAATTTATTGATGCCATTAAAATCATAAAAGATAAATATAAAAATGTAGAATTTCTATTGTTAGGAGCTGTAGGTGTTTCTAATAAAACTGCAATAACTAATGAAGAATTGCAAGTTTGGGTAAATGATGGACTTGTTTCTTACTTAGGAACAACAGACAATGTACAAGAAGTGATTGCCAATGTTAATTGTGTAGTCCTGCCATCATATAGAGAAGGGACGCCAAGAAGTCTTCTTGAAGCTTGTGCTATGGAGAAACCAATTATTGCAACAAATGTTGTTGGGTGTAAGGAAGTGGTTGAAGATGGTATCAATGGATACTTATGTGAAGCGAAAAATTCTGCAGATTTAGCAGAAAAAATGGAACAAATGCTAAATCTAAATTCTTATGAGTTAGAACAAATGGGCAAAAATGGTAGAAAAAAAATTATAAAAGAATTTGATGAAAATATAGTAATCAATAAGTATTTAGCGAGTATAAGAGATATTTTGAAATGAAGCAAATATTATTAACGGGAAGTGCGGGTTTTATAGGTAGTTTTTTTATAAAAAAATATAGCAAAAATTATAATATACAAACATTCTCTTTTAGAAAAAATAAATTTGAAGATTTAATTTTTAAAAGTACGGACACTATAATCCATCTTTCTGCATTGGTTCATCAAATGTCTGGATCAACACAAGAAGAATATCAAAAAGTAAATGTTACTCAAACTATTGATTTAGCTGAAAAAGCAAAAGAGTTTGGAGTTAAACATTTTATTTTTATGAGTACGGTTAAAGTATATGGAGAGGAAACAAATATTACTTATACTGAAGAGAGTGATTGTAGACCAGAAGATGATTATGGGAAAAGTAAATTTAAAGCAGAACAAGAACTTCAAAAACTTGAAGATGAAAACTTTAAAGTCTCAATTATTCGTACTCCAATTGTTTATGGGTATGGGGTAAAAGCAAATATTAAAAATCTTATATCTTTAGTAAAGAAAGTTCCCATTTTGCCTTTTTTAAATATTCAAAATAAAAGAAGTATGGTTTATGTAGGTAATTTGTGTCATTTAATTGATATTTTAGTTATTAAACAAAAAAGTGGTATTTATTTGGCTGCTGACGATAATCCATTAAGTACAACAAAATTAATTGAGTTAATATCTAAGTCATTAAATAAAAAAGTATTTTTAGTAAAAGTGCCTTTTTTTGATAAATTGTTAAATAAATTCAAACCATCTTTTTATAAAAGATTATATGGAAGTTTGGAAGTTAATAATGTGATCACAAAAAAAACATTGGGATTAAAAAATATTTACTCTGTTGAAGAAGGTATAAACTACATGATACATGGTGAAGTTCTATGATTTATT
>CAJXWI010000408.1 GCA_913062735.1 uncultured Arcobacter sp. | reverse complement strand
CTTTTGATATAATGCATCGTCTGAGTCGTAATGCCTTGACGTATACAAATTAACTTCATTAGCGAATGAGCTGCCAACTGTTACAAAAGTAATTACAGCTATTGCTAAGAATCTTAATGCTGAATTCATAAAATTTCCCCTTCTTTAGAATGATACTAAGTTTCATTCTATATAACTTATTGAGAATGATTATCAATAGCAAATATGACGCACTTTGATAATTTGTGTCTATAATGAATTTATAAAGCTAATTAATTGATTTACTTGATTTTTATCTAAAGAATTTAAAAAAAACTGAATAGATTTAGGATTACCATATAAGGACAAACTAAAATTTAACAAATTTGCATGTAACATCTTAGAACTTATTTTTGCAGATCTAGATGTACCAAATATCAAACTATATTTGTTGTCTTTCAACTTATCATATAAGATTTGTGATGAAATTAAAGTTCTAGAAAATGTTTTTGCATTTAATTTATGTTTAATAAAAGCATTCTCCAAATTTGGATCTATTAAAATATTAACAGTTACAATTACAATTATATATATACTTAATAAAGAGAATAAGAATTTATTTAAAAAAGTTTTATACATATTATCCTAAAAGTTAAAATATAAAAATACACTTTGATCATTAAGTTTAAATATAAGAATTAAATCAATGACAACTAATAGTACTAAATATTTCAATGATATTTTAAATTTACTATATATAGTATTACTATTTTCTAAAAAGGCAACACCTATAATTGCGAGAAATATAACAATTGGTACATAATTTGTTCCATTAATATTAGCTACAAAACCACCAAATTCAACACCAAAAGAAGATAAAAAATATAATTTACTTTCTAATATATTTGGTAAAACTAAACCTGACATCAAAAACATGCCTTTTAATACTTTCATTGCACTATCTAAATTCTCAGCTCTAAAAAAAATCCACGTAATATTTATAAAATTAAAAGTGACGAACCATGCCATTGGCTTGTTAAGACTAAAACCAAATTTTTTCCAAATATTAAATATTACTAAGGCAAGTCCATGCAATAACCCCCAAATTATAAACATCCATGATGCACCATGCCATAAGCCACCTAGAACAAATACAGCAATTAAATTAAAGTAACTTTTGAATACATTACTTTCTCTATTTCCACCCAATGGGATATAAACATAGTCTCTTAAAAACTTTGAAAGAGTCATATGCCACCTTCTCCAAAAATCTTGTATATCTAAAGACTTATAGGGAGAGTTAAAGTTAATAGGTAACTTAATATTAAACATTAAAGCTATTCCAATGGCCATATCAGTATATCCACTAAAATCAAAATACAACTGAAAGGTATATGATAATGAAGTAAACCAAGCTGCAAAAAAAGCTAGGTTTTCCGCATGGTCAAAGCCTTGAGTAGCCCATATAGCAAAAGAATCTGCAATCAAAACTTTTTTAAATAAACCAATTGAAAATATTATGACACCAAGAACAATATTTTTATATCTTTTAACTTGATTCCATTTTGACATGAATTGAGGAATCATCTCCTTGTGATGAACAATTGGGCCAGCAATAAGTTGAGGGAAAAAAGTAACAAATAATAAATAGTTTAGAAAATCATACTCCGCTGTTTCTCCTCTATAACTATCAACCAAATAAGCGATTTGCTGAAATGTAAAAAAACTAATTGCTAAAGGTAATACAATATTTATTAAAGGTATATTCACATGGAATAATAAATTCAAATTTTCTAAAAAAAAATCTGAGTATTTAAAATATCCCAGTAAGGATAGATTAAAAATTATACCAATTGTTAATATTTTTTTCTTATGTGTCTTAACTCTACTGTTAAAACTACTTCCGATTCCATAATTTATAAAAATTGATAATAGAATTAATGGCAGATATATTATTTTCCAATAACTATAAAAAAATAAACTACCAATTATTAGCCATATTTTTGCACCTACAATTAATCTTTTGCTTAGAAGATAAAAATAGAGTAAAATCATTATAGGTAAAAAGAAAAAAATAAATTCAAATGAATTAAATAACAATTTTATACTTTCAGTTCTTTTATTAAAATATTCCTGTCATTTACTATATCATATACTGTGCATTCTCCTATTAGTTTAGTTATATTAAGTTTAGAGAGACTTAGAAGTGCACCTTTTTCATCTCTAGCTTCTTTGAATTTAGAGTCACTAAATGATTCATCAATTTCTCGAAATTTACTTGAGAACTTATTTTTAACAAAAAACATATTATTTCCATTACTATTACATCCAATAAGTGTGTATCCCTTTTTTTCTCCTAACAGTTTCAATGCCTGATATGATGCACCATAATATAAATTAGAATAGTGTTCATTTGTTCTATAGAAATTACTTTTATATGGGATAGTTATAGCATGTTCAGCTCCAAAATTAGCATTATATTCAGCAATAACGATTACAGGCTCTATACACTTAATTGCATCCCATACCCAATAATCATTCCCATCAATATCTACACTTAAGATTCCGATATCAATAACATTTGTATATTCTGATATTAAGTCATTAATATTATCTTTTGTAATAAAAGCCTTTTTAGAAGTTAAATCATACCTCCACGATATATTATCTGACTGTACGTATTCAATTGCTTCTTTAGAACCATCTAAAACTAACCCAGACCAATTATTATTTTGTAATAAAAATCTTGTGTTTGATTCAGTATAATCCTGAACACCAAATTCAATAAATATTTTTTGTTCTATATTAATCTTGTTTATAAGATATTGAATTATGCCATCCTCTCCCCATTGAGAATATACTTTAAATTCAATCTCTTCAAAAGACTTGATTTTTTCTAACTTTTTGACCTCTTGTGTATGTAAACCTCCTAATAATAGTAATTCTTGATCTTGTTTTACATATAGTTCACTAAATATTTTTTTAATCGATTCTTTAATCATGTTTTTAATATTCATATATTCCCCACAGCATTTTTTAAAAAATCATAAGACTTTCTTATCTCAATGATTTTAATATCTTCAACTTTTTTATAGTCAATTTTATTTGTCAACTCTTTTATAATATCTGAGGACTCATCCATAATTACCTTATCATCTAATTCAAACTGATTAACTAAAGATACTATTTTGTTACTTCTAATTTCAGAGCCAAACGTAACAAATTGTTTTTTAAAAATAATGATAGGTTAAAAGATGAAGATTTAGAATTAATTGCCTCTGAAATAAATTTTACTAATTATAATTTACAATCTTTGAATTTATTTCTAAGTGAAATTAAAAAAGTATATTCTTCATTTGGTTATAACAATATAAATATAGAATATTCAAAAAAACTTGAGATAATATTAAAAGAATATGGCGTTGAAGGAAATATAAGTAGTTTTAAGTCTGGACCTGTAGTCACATTATTCGAGTTCGTTCCTGCCCCAGGTATAAAAACTAGTAAAGTTGTAGGTTTATCAGAAGATATTGCTAGGGCGATGTCATCAGTGTCTACCAGAATATCGTCTCAAGCCGGCAAAAGCACTATTGGTATTGAGATAACCAACATAACAAGACAGAATGTCTATTTAGGAGATTTGATAAAAGATAGTGATTTTATGGACTCAGATAAAAAATTAACTTTAGCATTGGGAA
>CAJXWI010000407.1 GCA_913062735.1 uncultured Arcobacter sp. | reverse complement strand
AGCTTCAGGGTAGGGTTTGCCGTTATCGAGCACTTCCAGTTCTGATAATTCATCAAGGCGACGATTAATGATATCTGCCATTTTTTGTAGGTATTCACCCCGTTGTGCCCCCGTCATTTTTGGCCAAGGACCATGATCGAATGCAGCTCTTGCCGCAGCTACCGCACTATCAATATCTTTGGCATCACCTGCGGGAATATTTTCAATAACTTCTTCTACGTTATTTTTTTCTATCCCAAATGGAATGGATTCAATAAGCATTAAATTATTCCTAACAATTATATCAAAACCAATTGATTTAAATTCATCAATAATTTTATTATATAGCAATAATTGTTTTTTTGTTAAACTTAACTCAATTAAATGATATTAACATAAATAAAATATCTGAGTTTTCAATCTTAGATGATCTATTAAATAAATTCACCTCTATGTTTAATTTTACCAGCGATATGGATTCCCACGCAATTAATGAACAAGTTACAGATAACAGTTTAAATACTTTGAGTATTGATGACTTTACTAACGATGATACAAGTTTGTACACAGACTTCACAAACACTTTTCAAACTAATCTTTCAAGTACTTACAACACTTATATTTCAAGTCTAGGATTTGGTGGATACTCTTCTGCTCCTAGTCCAATACTATTAAATATCTATGGCAATACTTATAAGTTTTTAGATGTATCAACTATTGAAGAAGATGTTCCCATGTTACGAGCAACGTTCCTTTCCTTTGGATATTTTTGTGGGTTAATTTTAGCCCTAAAGAGTATGTAATGAGAAAATTTATATTCATAACTCTAACAATGCTTTTAAATCTAAATGCAGATGATTGTCAAACCCTACAAGATTACACAGGACAAACAAGAAACGGATTTATCTTTCAAGGAACAAGTGCTTCAATGTCTTTTTGTGAAAACTGGTTTATAAGTGATGGGGACGGAACGGGACTACACTTTGAAAATCCTAATCCTGATTCAAATTATTGTCCTGCTGGATACTGTTTTTTTAACAATCCAGATGTTGTTACTCCACCTGATGATCCAGTGCGTCCTGACCCAGTTGTTGGAAGTGGTTCAACAGTAGAAGATTTAATTCCATTTATTGATAATATCGAATACAATCAAGATTCAATTTTATTAGAATTAGAAGATATCAATGAAGAAACTGAAAAAACAAATGATAATTTACTTAACATAAAAGCTAAAGTAGCCATTACCAATCTAGAATTATCAAACATCAATTCAAAACTCAATACTACCAATTCAAACTTAGACAGTATCAATACCAATTCAAATAATAGCAATAGTAAATTAGATGATTTAAATACCAAAGCAGGGCAGAGTAATACCCACTTACAAAGTTTGTCCAATAGAGCAACACAAGAGCAGTTAAATGACAATGATTTAACAGAATTAGGAAATGCAACCAATACAGATAATAGTGCTGAATTAGATGGTTTAACCGCACAGTTTACCAGTGACTATCAATCAACTCTATCTTCTAACTTTGGAAGTTATGCACCTTCCTTTGGCTTTGGTGGATATGGAACTGCTCCTGCTCCAATATCTTTTATTCTACTGGGACAAACCTATGAAGTATTTAACATCTCATATCTTTCTGCATACATCACACACATAAGAAGTATATTTGTAATTACTGCATATATCTTTGGATTATTTATTGTGTTTAGGAGTAACTAATGTTAATCGTTGTCACCATCATATTAGAGCTATTGGGAGTCATGGCAAAAAATCCCTTGGTTCAAAAAATAGCAATTTTCTCATTTTTCTTTACCTTGGTGTCTTTTACAGTAGATTTCTTTATTAATAAAGCCACATCAAACATAGGTGATGTATCAAGTATTTTACAGCTTGCATCTTATTTAGGGTTTTTAAATGCTTTACAAATAGTATTGAATTTTTTAATAACTGGTTTCATTGCAAAACAAATTTTAGCGTTTATACGAAGTTAGATAGAACAACATAAAAGGGGTGAGTTATGGTTTCATTAGTGGTTGGATTTCCTGGCAGTGGAAAGTCATATTATGCAATAGACAAGATTGTAAATGTCTTAGAAAACAAAGATAAATTATCACAAGAATTAGAAGTTATTTATACCAATATTAATGGTGTAAAATTTGAAGAGTTTCCTCAATCTACAATAAAATTTAAGAAGCTAAATATAGAAGATTTTTTTGCTTATTTAACTGCGTGTTATTCTCTATATGAATTACATAAAAATGAAGATTCAGTTGATGATTATTTGGTTAAATTCTCTAAAGAAAAAGGCTACTATAAAACCTATATTATATTTGATGAATGTCATGATTTTTTTACCCCACAAGACAAGGTTAAAATCTTTTGGCTAACTTATCACAGACACTTGTTTCATGAAATTATTCTCCTTACTCAAAACAAATCTCTCATTCATTCTAAGTATAGAGCCATACCTGAGATATTTATTGAAGCACAACCACGAAGTAAAAAGCTATCAAACTCATCATTAACTTATAAATCATATGCATCCTTTGCAATGCGTAAAAGTGATATGTTTGATAAGTTCTCAGTTAAGACAAAAAGCGAAGTTTTTGCCCTATATCAAAGTGGAAATAAGTCCAATCAAAAATCAATCTTAGTTAAATTTATAGGTTATTTAGTTGTGGGAATTATCATTGCTGCTTTGTTGTTTTATAAATTAATGGCTGGTTTTACAGAAGAAGACGAGATCATAACTCCAATAAGTAAAACTCCCCTGAAACCAATACAAAATCAAAATAGTATTAATGATGTAGAGGCACATAATAATTATATCTCAGATGATTATTTCACCATGTTTATTTTATGTGATTCACTTAAGGGATGTAAAGTATATAACAACCTATACCGTTATAGATATATAAGACTATTTTTAAGTAAAACCGACTCAAAACTGCTTTACCGTAATGTTCTATATAGTAAAGGGAATCACACAATATTTAGGCAATTGCTTTTAACTTCTAAAGAAGATTTAAAACAGTATTTCGAAGTGGAATTTGATGATATTAGAAAAGAAAATCCAAATATCTTATCCAACATAATAAATGAAAATGAGGTTTTAAAATGATTAAAATACTCATGTCTCTATTATTATCTATTTCTTTATATGCATCAGATTTATTTGACATCACTTTGAAAGATTATGTTCAAATAGTCTCACGAATTAACAATATAAATATTGTAATAGACAAAGACATAGATAGTAAAATAACACTACTTATAAATAGGAAGATTAAAAAAGATACCTACTTTTATATTCTATCTTCACTACTAGATGAAAAAGAATTTTACTTGCACAAATCAAAGAACTATTACATCATCAAGAAAAAGAAAACACTCAAACCCATTTTACGAAGTATCAAATTACAGTACATCAACTATGAAGATATTAAACAATTTTTAGCCATATATAAAGACATTAAATATGAATATATAACTACTTCAAAACTACTGGTAATTAGATCCAAATTTGATGAATATATCACCATTAAAAACTTCATAAAAAAGATGGATGTTTTACCCAAACAATTAAAATTAAAAGTGACCATAATTGAAACCAATATTGAGAAATTAAAAGAGTTTGGAATTGAGAATAAAGTTGATATAAAATCTAAT
>CAJXWI010000406.1 GCA_913062735.1 uncultured Arcobacter sp. | reverse complement strand
GTATCTCTTCTTTTCCATGATGCCTATCTCCTAAAAAGATACCAATGACTGGTCCCAGTTCTTTAATATCATTTATGTATTCAAAAATATTTGAAGATGTCCCAAATAGAATATTTCCTTCAGGTCTTACTAATAAAAAGGTTGTTTGAGATGGCTTACCATTAGTAATGGTACTGATAGAATAGAGATTAGGCAAGATATTATTCATCAATGTTCCTTAACAAAATGGGATAGTGTACTTAATTATTTGTAGGAATCATTATATCAGCTTAATTAAGGATTCTATCCTTGAAGTTTGTATATAGAAAGTAAATATTCGTAAGGAGTTACTCCATAAAATCTTTTAAAATGTCTATTAAAATGAGATAAATCACTAAATCCAAACTCAACCACAGTTGCGTATAAATCTTTCGTCTTCTCTAGGTATTTTTTGGCATGTATCAATTTTGAATTTAAAAAAAACTGATAGGGTGTAGTCTTTGTATGTGTTTTAAATAGTCTGATAAACTGAAATTTAGTCATGTTTAGTTCTTTTGATATAACATCAAGGTCAAGTACATTTTCTATTTCATAATAAATCATCTCTTTTGCTTTTTTTATAAGAGAAGAGTCCTTTTTATAATCCAAAGTAAAATCGTTTGTTGTAAAGTTGTCCGTTACGTTCAATAATAATTCACTACATAAAGCTTCATCTTTTTCATTTAAAATTGCATAGGAAAGATTTAATATACTTTGTCTCATGTTTTGTTTATATACTATAGGAGAGGAAAACTGAACTATATCTTTTTTATTGACTGCTTCTAAAAATAGCTTTGGTTTTATATATAACATCACGTAATCAACAGTATCTTTCCATTTTCCTGATCGTCCATCATGCACTTGCTCAGGATTAAATAGCATAACTCCGCTCGCGTATGAGGCTTGAGTAAAACCATCTAAGCTATACTCTTGTTTACCTTTTAATGTTACACCCAAAGCATATTCTTCGTGAGCGTGTTTTTTATATGAGAAATCTTCTAAGCTAGCAGATAGCGCTGTAATACCAAGCTTTTTTTTATATATAAAATTTTCCATTTTCTTATAAGATCAAACTCCTATTCTCCTGATTGCATGTTTGTTTAAAATATATTATCTTTTTCTTTATTATTATATAACTAAATTGGGTTTTTTCATAGTATATTATTGCACCTTACAATTAGCATATCCAAATAACCTACTATTCAATAATGTACTATGATGATTTTAAAATATCATATATACTTTCATCACAAAACAAAAGGAATATAATATGAGCAAAAATCAAATAAACTTTCAAGAAAAATTTACAAAGATTACAGAGCAATGGACGCCTAGAGTAATTGCCGAGATGAACAACAATCAATTTAAAATCGCAAGAATTCAAGGTGAATTTATTTGGCATAAACATGAAGAAACCGATGAAGTTTTTATTATCATTGAAGGAACTATGCAGCTAGAATTTAGAGATGGAACGGTTTTGCTTGAGGAGGGAGAAATGTACGTTGTACCAAAAGGAGTTGAGCA
This sequence comes from uncultured Arcobacter sp., assembly GCA_913062735.1. The sequence goes on along the minus strand of CAJXWI010000406.1, from coordinate 2,118 downwards.
TAAACCTGTCTCACAAAATGAGTGCAAGATACTAATGATAGAGCCAAAGGGCACTACTAATACAGGTAATGTAGGAGGTGATCGAACCCAAGAAAATGATATTTGGGTGTAGAAGTCTATTTACTATTTATCTTATTTTATTTTAATAGGAAGTAGACTTAAAAAGCTCAACGCTTCAGGAAGAGAGAATTGAGCTTTTGAGATGTCATTTTGTTGTGGGTTAATTAAGTAATTTTTTGAGGTTTCAAAGTTAGACTTTTTTAAATTATTATTTATAAAAACTGTTTGTTTTAAATCGCAGTCATCAAAAAGTGCCTTTTCTAAATTGCACTCTTCAAAACCAGTATCTTCTATCAAAGAGCTGATGAACTTTATTTGTCGTAAATCTAAAAGGTGAAAAGAATTTTGTGAGATATTACAGGTATCAAATATCACGTTAAAAGGCTCTACACAAGTACTCCAAGAGATACCTATCAGTTTTGATATCTTAAAAGTCACGTCATTAAATGTACAGTTTTTCAAGGTAACTAAAGACAAATCACAATTGATAAAAGTACACTCTGTAAACTTACAAGTATCAAAATTGCTTTGTGAAAAATTACATTTTATAAAAGTGCAGTTTTCAAAATAGATAGAGTCCAATTTTTTATCATCATACCCGTTAAACTCTTCTTCCCAATAATCATTTGTTTTGAACATAACACTCTTTTTTTTGATTTGATTTTATCATATTTTGAAATAAAGAGGACTGAAAACAAAGTGATTAATATGAGTATTTATTTAAGAAACTTAGTTTAATTTTTCACTAAATACACGCAAAATTAGTCAGTATATATGTGACTACAATTCTTTCCATTGTTTTTCGCAGAATAAAGAGCAATGTCAGAATTTTTGAATAAATCGTTTTTGTTAAGATTATTTCCTTTTAAGGCTTCAATCCCAATACTTACAGTCACAATACCTGCGTCTGATTGATTGTATTTAAGGTCTAATTCTAAAATATTCATTCGTATTTTTTCTGCAATAACAAATGCATGTTCAGTATCCGTTTCAGGCAATAATACCACGAATTCTTCGCCTCCAAATCTTGATACCAAATCTGTACTTCTATGTAGTGAGCTAGAAATAGAGTCAGCAATTTTTCGCAGTACAATATCTCCAAAATCATGACCATAGGTATCGTTGTATGCTTTGAAGTTATCAATATCTATCATTAAAAGAGAAAGGTAGGTATTATTACGTTTAGCTGTTGCTATATTTTCACTCAAGCGTCGCTCATAAAAACGACGATTCGCCAACTTGGTTAAAAAATCTGTTTCACTGCTTATTTTTAATTGGGTATTTGCAACTTCCAGTTCTTTGGTTCGACTTTCCACCAATGATTCAAGTTCAATATTCATTTTATGGAGTTTTATTTCGGCTGATTTACGATCTGTTGTGTCTAAAGAAACAATCATATAGTATTCCAAGTGATTATCTTCATCGAAAACAGGTACGATGGTTGAATGGAACCATATTTCATCTCCATCTATGTTTACCACAGCAGCTTCCTGTGTAGCAGTTTTCCCCGTATCCCTAGCACGCTTTATAGTTTTAATCATCTCTTCACGAAATGATTGAGGATAAAATTCAAGAGGATAAGGTTTTCCGTAATAAGCTGTAATATCAGGGATACATAAACCTTTTACACCTGATTCACTCATGTATTGAAGATTGAAATCAAGGTCAACTATTTTTGTACAAACAGGAGAATTCTCAAGCCAAGTATGGCTTCTTCTTTCTGCATCTTTTAACAGTTGAGTATTAGGTTTGAATTTAGTATCAGACATTTCTACTTCCTCATTAACAAGTACATATTCATTTACAAACTATCAGTACATCTATTTATAATATAATATTTAAATATTATCGCAGAGTAGTTCTTAAAACTACAGTTGTACTTATTACTTTAGTTCATGATTAAGAAAATATCAAGGAAATTTCGTCTTATTTAATACTGCTTAGTTCAATAAATAGCTTAAATACCTTTGATACATACGTGTGTATCTGATAAGTGCTTCTTTATAATCATTCTCTACAACTGTACCTTTTGAGTCTTCATATTTTTCTTTTGCGATG
>CAJXWI010000405.1 GCA_913062735.1 uncultured Arcobacter sp. | reverse complement strand
CTAATTGATATTAATACAATTTTTGATTATGAAGAAAATAAAGCTGCTGCTTGTAAAGAAAAATATGTTTCTTTAGCAATTATTGATGAAGAAAGCGATTATGATGCTTTTAAAAATTTTGGTATTGACGCTTGGATTAAAAGAGAAGACTTGTCAGATATTAATGGTATTCTAAATTTAATTGAAAAAAGGTCTTAGTTATAATTATAGATACCCATATTCACTTAGATAATGAACAGTATTATGAAGATATTGATTTAGTAATACAACGTGCTCTTGATAGTGGAGTCAAAGCTTTTTTGATTCCAGGTGCTGATTTTAATGATTTACCTCAAGCGATAAAACTTAGTGAAAAATATAAAGAGGTGTTTTTTGCTGTTGGAATTCATCCTTATGATATAGAGTCTTATGATGAAAAAGTTTTAGAAGAATTTATTTCACATCCAAAGTGTATAGCTGTTGGTGAGTGTGGTTTGGATTATTTTAGGCTTCCAGAAGATAAAGAAGAAAAAGAGCAAGAAATTGCTTTACAGAAAAAAGTTTTTATAGCACAAATAGAATTTGCGAAAAAAGTAAAAAAACCTATTATTGTGCATGTAAGAGAAGCTTCACATGATTCAAGAGAAATTCTTGAACAATACAATGCCAAAGAAGTAGGGGGCGTTCTTCATTGTTATAATGCCAGTCCTCATCTGCTTCCTTTAGCCAATCATGGTTTTTATTTTGGAATTGGGGGAGTGCTTACTTTTAAAAATGCTAAAAAACTCGTAGAAGTTTTACCTTTAATACCTAAAGATAAACTTTTAATTGAAACCGATGCTCCTTATTTAACGCCTCATCCTTACAGAGGGAAAAGAAATGAACCTATGTATACAAATGAGGTTGCGCAAAAGATGTCAGAAGTTCTAGAAATAGATCTTTTAGATATTGAAAATCTAAGCACAAAGAACGCTAAAACCTTGTTTAAAGAGTTTAACATCATAATTTAGATATAATATCCCTTATTTTATAAATAAGGGCATATTTGAAAAACATATTCGCTATTTTATTTTTCTTCCAAAGTGTACTTTTTGCCACCTTAATTGGGCCAAATGTTGAACTTAGAGATTTTGATGTACTAGAAGAACTTGATATTGACAAGTCATTTATCACAGATTATAATTTACAAAAAACATATAATTCACTCTTGGCAAAAAACAGCCAAAAAACGTACTTGCGAAAATTAAATGATGCTTCCTTATTTGTACCAAAAATCAAAAAAATACTTCGACAAGAAGGTCTGCCTTCAACATTTATTTATTTAGCAATGGCCGAATCTTATTTTACAATTGATGCTAAGTCTTATGTTAATGCCAGAGGTATTTGGCAATTTATGAAACCAACTGCAAAACAATTTGGATTAAAAAACAATGTGTATTTAGATGAGAGAATGGACTTAGTTAAATCTACCTATGCTGCAAGTAGGTATCTTAAGTATTTGAAAAAAAGATTTGGGAAATGGTATCTTGCCGCGCTTGCATATAACTGTGGTGAGGGTAGAGTTATTGAGGCAATTACTCGTGCCACTATTGATATGTATGAAAAAAAATATGGTAAAAAAAATAAATACTCAAAAGACATTAAAGGGTATAGAAAAACCATTGCTGCTTTTACTAGAAAAAGACTTCCTTTTTCAAAAATACATGCTATTTACAAAAAAGTTACAAAATGGGATGTTAAACCAGATATTTATGACTTATTAGTTGTTCAAAAAAAGATTAGAAGACAATACTTACCTAATGAATCAAGACATTACTTAAGAAAGATTATTTCTTTGGCTATGTTAAATAATCACAATTTTATTACCAGTGATGATAATGAGCATTTATTAAATATGGGTGTTTCTAATACAGTGGCTACTGTAAATATTAGAGGGGGTTTACATTTAAATAATGTAGCTCATACTATTGGTATGAAACCTATGGCTTTGTTTAAATTAAACAGACATGTAAAAAGAGGAATTATTCCTCCTTATTTTAAATCGTATCCTATTTATATTCCTTATAATCTTTTATCTAGGTATCAAGCCAATAAAAATAATATTAAAAATACACGTTTTGCTATTTACAAAGTAAGATCAGGAGACACTTTATATGCAATTGCAAGAAAGTATAAAATTCCTTATTCTTTAATAAAAAAACAAAATAGCTTAAAAACAAACAGACTAAAACTAAAACAACGTTTAGTAATTCCTGTTCTAGCTTCAAGTGTTAGAGCATCTTATGCTAAAAAAAGAACACATAAAGTACGTTCTGGTGATACTTTATTATCTATTGCTAAATCCTATAGAACTTCTTTAAAAAAATTAAAAAAAGATAATAAGTTAAAAACATCTATGATTAAAATAGGAGACCGAATTGTTATTAATTACTAAAATATATAAATATTCTTTTTTAGCACTTGCACTTGCTTTATTTGCAGCAGGCTGTACAAATAAAGCTTCAACACGTTCTTACGATTATAATAATAAAAAGTATGTAGAACATGTAAAAGTGAAAGACTCTAAAATTAGAAATTCAAAAGCAATGCACAGAGCAACTATGCGCTCTTATGTAATAGCAGGAAAAAGATATTATCCTACTTTAGCAAAAGTTGGAGACACTTTGCATGGAATTGCATCTTGGTATGGTCCCAATTTTCATGCTAAAAAAACATCTAATGGGGAAGTGTATAATATGTATGCACTTACAGCTGCTCATAAAACACTGCCAATGAATACTGTTGTTAAGGTTTTAAATCTTGAGAATGGTAAAAGCATTATTGTAAGAATAAATGACAGAGGTCCTTTTGTAACAGGAAGAATTATTGATTTATCTAATAAAGCTGCCCATGCTATAGATATGGTAAAAAAAGGAACAGCAAAAGTACAAGTTGATATCTTAGGTTTTAATGCACGTATTGCAAATACCGAAGAAGAGAGACAAGAAGTAGCAAGTGTTTCTTCTTATTTTGTACAAGTAGGTGCTTTTTCGCGATATGAAGGTGCCCTAATTACGCAAAGAAAATTTAAGTTAATTTTAGAAGACAGATACAATGTCGTTATTAAAAAAGCAGCTTTATTTAAAGATAATTTAAACAGAGTATGGGTTTCTGGTTTTAAGTCTTTAGATGAAGCCAATGATTTTAAAGATAAAAATGGCTTAAATACTTCAATGATTATTGCACAATAGGAATTTATATGACAGAATTAAATAGAAAAACAAAAGAAACCGATATTAAATGTAAAATAGATATTAAAGGAAATGGTAGCTCTTCCATTAATACAGGCGTAGGTTTTTTTGATCACATGTTAGAAGCCTTTTCAAAACACTCAGGAATTAATTTAGAACTAAGCTGTATTGGTGATTTACATATTGATGCCCATCATACAGTAGAAGATTGTGGTATTGTTATGGGAAAAGCCTTAAAAAAAGAAATTTTTCCAATTGAAGCAGTTGAGCGATATGGAAATGCAACCGTTGTAATGGATGAAGCTTCTACTACCTGTGCGCTTGATTTATCTAATCGTCCTTTTTTAGTATATGAGGTTGATGTTTTAGGAAATATTTCCACTTTTGATGTAGAACTTGCAGAAGAATTTTTTCACGCACTTGTTATGAATGCGGGAATTACAGCACATATAATAAG
>CAJXWI010000404.1 GCA_913062735.1 uncultured Arcobacter sp. | reverse complement strand
TTGAACTGTTCTTACTATATTAAAAGCATGTCCCCAACCAGTATCAGCATCAACCAATAAAGGTAAATCTGTAATAGAAGTAATTCTTCTAATATCAATACATACATCTTCTAACATAGTCATACCTAAATCTGGTAAACCATATGATGAGTTTGCAACACCTGCTCCTGAAAGATATAAGGCTTTGTATCCAACTTTTGTAGCTTGTAATGCAGAGTATGCATTAACTGCTCCTACAATTTGTAAGGGACTTTCTTCTTCTAATGCTTTTCTAAATCTTTTTCCTGCGCTCATGTGATTCCTTTTTATTCTTGTGTTAAAGTATACAGGATATTACAGAGTAAATATGTATATTTATTGAGAGAGTATTCACAATTTATTTGCATTATTTATATTTATGTACAATATTTGTTTTTATGCTAAAAAATAGTACACTAGTGAATAATTTTTGTAAGGAAGATCATGTCATTAAAATCAGGAATAGAAAAGATCATTGAAATTTATAAACGATCTAATTTAAGTATATCAAAATTTTCTTCACTTATAAAGAAAGACAGACGAACAGTAACATCGTGGATTGATGGGGTAACAAGTATAGAACCCTCAGAAGAAATAAAAAAAAGCATCTGTTCTATTTTTAGATATCCTGATTATATTTGGGAAGAGGGCTGTAATGATGATGAGTTTGTACGTAGCATTACACAAATTCCGCAAAAAGAAGTGCGTATTATTGATGAAGATTATTATGGACGATTAAATTATATTATGGAAATAGAACAAAACAGACGTTTTGTAATACAAGCACAATTTCCAGGACCTATGTACAGAGATACAGCCGTTCAAAAAGTCTATAGAACAAAAAACTCAAAAGATATTGAAGATTTAAAACAAAAAAGAATCAAACAAATGCTGAGGTATGATTATGATACAACTGAGTGGTATTCTATTAAATCAATTTTAGGTTTTTGTTTTGCAAGTATTGGAAATTTTTATAAAAAAGAAGAAAAAATTAAAATTTTAGAATTAATTTATGAATTATTTCATAACAACTATAATAAAAAACTCTTTCTTTTTGATTCTTTTTCAAGAAAGATTTATGGTATGGAGACTACATATATTTCAATTAATGTCAAACAAAAGATACTCTTTTTTAAATCTCCTATAGAGTCTGTTTTTATAGAAATTAGAAACAAAAATTTGGTTGAGCGTATGCATAAATATTACTCTTCACCAATAGAAGCACCTTCTCATGTTAACTTTTTAGAATCAATTAAAATTATCAAAATTTTACAAGATGCGCTAAGATATAACAATACTTTAGTTCAAGCCTATGAAACAATTAATAGAACAACTGATTATGGAGAATTGTTTTTTAACAATTTATCTTATGATTTACAAAAAGAAGTTAGTGCTCCAAAAGAGGGACAAAAAAGAAACTAAGGACAAGCATGAACAGTAAAGAAAAACTGCTAAGTATTACTTTTGAAGAAATTTATTTAAATGGTTACCATGCCACATCTGTTGATAAAATACTAAAAAAAGCAAGTATGAATAAGGGGTCTATGTACCATTTTTTCAAATCAAAAAAAGAACTGGTATTAGCAAGTATTAATATAAACCTAGCTAATCATATGAGTAAAAGATATGAGCCTTTATTAGAACTTGAAGAAAATATTATTGAGGGACTTCTTTATATCTTTAAAACCAGAAAAGAGTTTGATGTAGCTCATGGTTGTAAATTAAATAATTTAGTGCAAGAACTGTCTTCACAAGATCCAGATTTTAAAATAGCCTTAGAAAAAGTATATACACGATTTGAAGAAGTCATTGAAGAAGTATTAAACAATGCCATTAAAAATAAAGAAATACAACACAAAAATAGCAAAAATTTAGCTCTTTTTGTAGTAGCTTCTTTTGAAGGATGTCTTGGAACTGGTAAAAAATCTCAAAACTTAGCTGTATTTACTAGCTGCATCTGCGAACTTGAAGGCTATTTAAATTCTCTTAGAGTATAAGTTTATAGTTAAAAAAAGTATTAAGGAATAGCTCCTTAACTTTTTTACTCTATAATATTTCTTTTTTCCACTTCCTTTATTAACTTTAATCCTATGTGTAAAAACTTATTTTGTATTCTATATTTTTGTACTTTTAAAATTAAAAAATTTTTTTTCTTCTCTTAATTTTTTCTCATTTATGTTTTAATAATTATTTAATAGAGAATAAATATCAACTTAATATCAACTTAATATTAAGTTTGTATTAATTTGATATATATTAGACTGTTTTACTTTAAAAAACATACAAAATAAAAGGACAATTATGAAACTTAAAACTCTTACGATATTAGCATCTTCAATGATTTTTGCTTCAATTTCATTGTTTGCAACAACTACCTTGAAGGTTACCTTACAGCTCCCACTTACTCACTCATTAGGTGAAAATTGGACGCAGTTTAAAAACATTGTAGAAAAAGAATCACAAGGAGATATCAAGGTTTTAATTTTCCCTTCTGCTCAGTTATATAAAGATAAACAAGTTCCTCAAGCAGTTGGAAGTGGTGCTATTGAAGCGGGTTCTGCTTTTATTGGACGCTTTGCTGGGTCTGTTCCTTCTGTTGATGTAGTTAGTATCCCATTTTTATTTAAAAATACGAAACAATTAACAAATGCAGTATCAAATGGTTCTAAAATGAGAAATATAATTGATGCAAGAATTTTAGATGAGACAGGTGCAAAGGTTTTATGGTGGCAAGCATTTGGAAGAAACGTTTATTTAAATAATGACAAAGCAGTAATTGTACCTTCTGATTTAAAGGGTAAAAAAATTAGATCATATGGAAAGATTCAAGGCTGGACTGCACAAGAAATTGGTGCGGTTCCAACACTTATGTCTGGATCTAAGCAGTTTTTAGCTTACCAACAAGGTACAGTTGATGCGGGTATGACTGGTTTATCTGCTGTCAAAAGTAGAAAACTGTATGAAGTTATGAAACATGTAACGGTTACAGGTGATAGCGCGATTGAGTTTGTTGCTATTATTAATAATAAAGTGTTTGAAGGCCTATCTTCTAAAAATAAAGAAATAGTTTTAAATGCTGCATCAAAAGTAGAAAAAGCTTTACGAACTAAAGTTTATTCAAATGAAGATGCTGTTGCGAAAGAATTAGAAAAAAAGATGACAGTTACAAGACTTAGTGATTCTCAAAGAGCTATTTGGGAAAAACAAACAATTGGTGTTCGAAATAAATTTATAAAAAATGTGGGAAAAATAGGTCAAGATGTAGTAAATGCTGCAACTATGGCAAACTAATGAATGATAAAAACAATTGATTTTATAAGTGAAATAACCGGTAAAATATCTGCTTGGTTATTTTTCTTAATTGGTATTATTATTACCTATGAAGTGTTCATGCGCTATGTATTAACTATGCCTACTATTTGGGTAGATGAAGTAGCTTCAATCACCCAAATATGGGCAACATTTCTAGCCGCTTCTTATGCCTTAAAACATAAAAACCTTATTGTAATAGATATTATTTTTAGAGATGAAAATACGCTTAGAAGAAAAATATCTGATACTTTTTCTTTACTTATTAATAGCTCATCAGAAATAATAGCGCCAAGCTTTCTCATTCTTTGAGCTTTATCGAAATAACTTCCTAATCCTTTAAAA
>CAJXWI010000403.1 GCA_913062735.1 uncultured Arcobacter sp. | reverse complement strand
TATTTTACAGTGGAAAGATGTATGGAATAGTGAAACTACTTTTGAAAAAACTGTGAAATGGTATAAATCTTATTATGAAGAAGATAAACTAATTTTAACAAAAAATGATTTATTTGCATATGTAAAAGATGCAAAATCAAAAAAAATTGTGTGGACAAAATAAAATATGACAATTTTATTAACTGGATGTACTGGTTTTTTAGGAAGTTATTTACTAAAAGAATTTACAAAAAATGATTTTAAAGTAATCGGAATTAAAAGAAGTTCATCCAATATATATAGAATAAATAAATATATGAAAAAATGTAAATTTTATGATATTGATAAAGTTACAATAAGTGAAATATTTATAAAAAATGATATAGATATAGTTATTAATACTGTCACAAACTATGGAAGAAATTGCGAAAAGACATCTTCAATAGTTGACACTAATCTTATGTTTTCTTTAAAACTAATAGAAGAAAGTATTAATAATAAAATCAAATGTTTTATAAATACAGATACTCTTTTAGAAAGAGACTTAAATGCATATGCTTTGTCAAAAGCTCAAGTTATAGATTGGATGAAGTTATTATCAAATCTAGACATCAAAATGGTTAATATAAAAATAGAACATATGTATGGGCCATTTGACGATGAAAATAAATTTGTTTATTGGTTAATTAATCAATTGAAATCTAATGTAAAAGAAATAAATTTAACAAGTGGTATGCAAAAAAGAGATTTTATTTATATTGATGATATTGTAAATGCATATATGATTATAATTAAAAATACAAATAAGTTCAATAGTTTTGAAGAATTTGAAGTAGGTAGTGGAAAACCAGTAGAAGTTAAAGAATTTATAAATTTAATTTATGAAGAAATAGATAAAAAGCAAAAAATATCAACAAAGTTAAATTTTGGAGTTATACCTTATAGAGAAAATGAAAATATGAATATGGAAGTAAATATATCAAAATTAGTATCTCTAGAATGGAAAAATAACACAACACTAAAAAGTGGTATTAATGCAATACTAAAAGAGGAAAATTAAATGACAAAACAAGAAGAATTAAAACAAGAGATTTTAAATAAAACAAAAGAATATTATGAATTAGTACATAAACCAATGCAAGAAAAAGAATTTATTGATGGTGAAAGTAGAGTAAATTATGCAGGTAGAGTTTTTGATGATAAAGAGATGACAAACCTTGTTGATAGTTCACTTGATTTTTGGCTTACGTATGGAAGTTATTCTAAGGAATTTGAAAAAAAACTAGCTAAATATTTAAATGTTAGATGGTCTTTTTTAGTTAACTCTGGAAGTTCTGCAAATCTATTAGCTTTTTATGCATTAACTTCTCCTTTATTAAATGAACGACAAATCAAAAGAGGAGATGAAGTAATTACAGTTGCTGCATGTTTCCCTACTACTGTTTCACCTATCATTCAATATGGTGCAGTTCCTGTATTTGTTGATATGGAATTAACGAATTTTAATATTGATGTAGGTGAATTAGAAAAAGCACTTTCTTCTAAAACTAAAGCAGTTATGATTGCTCATACATTAGGAAACCCCTTTAATATAAAAGTTGTAAAAGAATTTTGTGATAAAAATAATCTTTGGTTAGTAGAAGATAATTGTGATGCTTTAGGGTCATTATATGATGGGCGTGCTACAGGAACATGGGGTGATATTGGAACAAGTTCTTTTTATCCTCCACATCATATGACGATGGGAGAAGGTGGAGCTACTTACACAGATAATCCAATTCTTAAAAAAATAATGCTTTCAATGAGAGATTGGGGAAGAGATTGCTGGTGCGAAAGTGGAGTAGATAATACATGCAATAGAAGATTCTCCCAAAGTTTTGGATCATTACCAAAAGGATATGATCATAAATATGTTTACTCACATTTTGGATTTAATCTAAAAGTATCTGATATGCAAGCAGCCGTTGGTGTAGCTCAGTTAGAAAAGCTTCCCGTCTTTGTGGATAAAAGAAAAGAAAATTTCAATAAACTTTTTGATGGATTAAAAGATTTAGAAAAATTTATTTTAGTTAAAGCTCAGCCTTTAAGTGATCCTTCATGGTTTGGTTTTATGATCACATTAAAAGATGGAACATCATTTACAAGAAACGAAATATCAGGATATTTAGAAGATAATAAAATTCAAACAAGAAATTTATTTGCGGGTAATATATTAAGGCATCCTTTATTTGATTCTTTAGTTGAAAATGAAGAATATAGAGTAATTGGTGGTCTTCCTAATACAGATAAAATAATGAATGATAGTTTTTGGATTGGATTATATCCCGGAATGGGTGATGATTCAATTAATTATATGATTAAAAAAATTAAAGAATTTGTAAAGGTTAATTAATGAAATATTTAATAACAGGAGGCTGTGGATTTTTAGGTTCAAATATTGCTAGTGAAATATTAAAACAAGGGGATGAACTTATAATTTTTGATTCTTTATATAGACATGGTTCATATGAAAATCTTGAATGGCTAAAAAATCAGGGTAAATTTGAATTCATTCATTCAGATATAAGAAATACAAATGATGTAGAGAGAACGATTCAAATACATAAGCCAGATGTTATTTACCATTTAGCAGGACAAGTTGCAATGACAACGTCTATCAGTGATCCTAGAATGGATTTTGAAGTTAATGTTGGAGGCAGTTTTAATCTTTTAAATGCGGTAAGACTACATAGCCCTGACTCTACTATAATATATTCTTCTACAAATAAAGTATATGGAGATTTAGAACAATTTACTTATAAAGAAACAAATACTAGATATGAATGCATTGAAAAACCAAATGGATTTGATGAACGTGTAAGCCTAAATTTTCATTCACCTTATGGAACTTCTAAAGGTAGTGCTGATCAATATATGTTAGATTTTGCTAGAATTTATGGTATTAAAACTGTTGTATTTAGGCATTCTTCCATGTATGGAGGTCGACAATTTGCTACATATGATCAAGGCTGGATTGGATGGTTTACGCAACAAGCTATTAATATAAAGAACGGTACACAAAAGGAACCGTTTACAATATCGGGAAATGGTAAACAAGTTAGAGATATTGTTTATGCTAGTGATATGATTGATTTATATCTTATGGCTTCTAAGAATATTGATATACTAAAAGCTCAAGCATTTAATGTTGGAGGAGGAATGTGTAATTCATCTTCACTTTTAGAATTATTTTATTTTTTAGGAAAAGAGCTAGATATTAAAATGAACTATACTCAACTTCCCGTAAGAGAATCAGATCAAAAATTTTTTGTATCTGATTTAACAAAAGTAAAAAGATTAATAGGTTGGGAACCAAAAATTTCTAAAGAAGAGGGGATCCGAAAAATGATTGACTGGATTAATTGTGGATAATCATTTAGTTAGTATTTTAATACCTGTCTACAACAGAGAAACTCTAATTTTAGAAACAATTGAAAGTGCATTAAACCAAACTTATGAAGATATAGAAATTATTGTAGTTGATAATCAAAGTACAGATAATACTTGGAAATTAATAAAGAACATTGCTAAAAAAAATAAAAAGATAAAAGTATTTCAAAATGATACTAACCTAGGACCTGTTCGAAACTGGAAAAGATGTATAGATGAAGCAAGTGGGAAATATGCTAAAATACTTTGGTCTGATGATCTTATATCTCCA
>CAJXWI010000402.1 GCA_913062735.1 uncultured Arcobacter sp. | reverse complement strand
AATAAGAATAGAAAAACTTATAGGCATTGGGCTTAGTAAGTTTCTAAAATTAGCAAGCTTAGAGTAGTTTTGTTTTTTTGATCCTAATATAATCAGATACAAAAGAATTGAAAAGAGACAAATGAAAATATCTACAAGAGACGAGCATATTCATAGTGTGTGTAAAGTTATTCTATATATTGAGCAAAACTACATCTACGATTTAAGCCTTGAAAAACTGTCAAAAATTGCCAGTTTTTCAGCCTATCACTTTCATAGGATTTTTCAATCTATTATGGGTGAGACCTTAAGTGAGTATATCAGAAGAGTAAGACTTCAAAGTACAACGTTAAAGTTTAAAACAAATCAAAGAGTTACTCAAATTGCACAAGCAAGTGGATATGAAACAAATGCTTCTTTTTCAAAAGCTTTTAAAAATCATTTTGGAATAAGTCCTAAAGAGTTTTCCAAAAATGCTAAAGTACAAGAAGGAAATGAAATGTTAGAACCAACAATTATTGAACTAAAAGAAATAGAGATTTTATATGTAAGAAAAGAGGGTGAATATACTATATCTTCCTCTAAAGCATGGGAAGGTTTGATGCAATTTGCTTACAAAAATAAGATAAAATACAAGAAAAATCTTATGGGAAAAAGTGCGATGATGTTTGGAATAGGACATGATGATCCCAATGTTACCAATATAAATAAATTAAGATACGATGCTTGTATTACATGGGATGATAAAACAGTAAAACCAGAAGGTGAAATCTTAAACAAAACTATTGAAGGTGGAAAATACGCTATGTTTTTACACAAAGGTTCTTATGAGAATTTAAAGCCCTTATACGATGAAATTGGCAATTGGATTGTACAAAGTGGTATTGAATTAAGAGACTTACCACTGTTTGAAAAATATTATAACCGTGATCCAAGAAGAACCAAAGCAGAAAATCTGAAAACAGAAATTTATGTTCCTATCAAATAATATGAATGAATATACAAAATACACAGATATAATTAGAAAAGAACTCAAAAAAGTGTGAAATAAGGGTAAGACAAAAGTTCAGCTCATGAGTGTTATTTAGAGGTGTTCTTTTGGGATTTTAATATAAGAAGAGCTATTCCACACGCTATTAATATAATGCCAAATACTTGCTTAGCTTCAATATATTCATCTAAAATTAACCATCCTAAAAAGAGGGAGAATACTATACTTGAAAGTGATAGTAAACTTACAAACCAAGCGGCCGCATATTTATACGCTTGCGTTTTTGTTATATCAGAGAACAAGCCAAATACAGCAATAGCTAGCACATAATATATATCATCTTCTATGGGTATAGACAAACTATCATAAGATACTATGCTAGCTCCTATTATGTTAAATAGCGAAAACCAAATAATGACTACTTGGGTGCTAACAATTTTTAATGCGCTACGTATTGATAAAAAAGCAATAGCTGTTAATGCACTGCCTAATAATCCTATACTAAAAGGAAATAAGTCTACTCCAAAACTTACTTTATCTGCAAAACTAATGTTTGCTACAAAAAATAAGCCAAAAAAAACTGTCATTATTGGGATTATTTGATTTCCTTTTATTTTTTCTTTTAAAATAAACTTTCCTAGTATCATTACAAAAATAGGAGTAGTAAAAGTCAAAACCATAGCAATTGAAAGCTGAAGATTTAAAATAGCATAAAACATAGCACCCATTCCTAGGAAACCAAATATTCCACGAGAAGCTAATATTAAGAGTGCCTCTTTTTGTAAACAGTCTTTAATTTTAGGTTTAAATACTAAAAAAATAAAAATCAATGAGAACAATGCCCTATAAAAAATTTGTTCAAAAATTCCAATTTCACGGGATACTAAGTTAATAAAAACTCCTGTTAAAGAGAATAGTAAGGCATGAGATAAAGTGAAGGATAAGGCTTTTAAATTATTATTTTCCAATGTGATTCCTTATCATGATAAATTCCAGAAATCATCATTATTCATAAACATCGATATTTGAGGTGAAGATTAAACTTCAAGAGCGTAATTCTTAGGCTTCAATCCATTTATTACTGTTAATCTCATCACTAGGTATTCCACCTTGAAGATATAATTTGGCAACAAAATCTATGGCAATTTCTTGATTATTAAAACATTTATAATAATAGTATTTTTTTTCATTTATTCCCATACCAATGAATGCCATTACCCCATTGTCTTCTGTTGTGCCCATACATGCTTCAATCATTTATAACCTTTCGTGTGTATTAAAGCTTTAAATAAACAAATTGTTTTTTTACTAAATTTTCCCAAAGCTTAACACATTATAAGAAAACTTAATAATTATTTTCTTATTTAAATATCATACCATTAAAATATAACATTTCAATGATATTTTAATCACAATTAAATAATTTAACTGTATTTAATAATTTTAAAAATAATAATATCTAAAGGGTGCCAAGGTTTGGGTAATGTTATTCATTTGAGCATTTATTTAAGTGGGTAATCTCTTCGTGTGAATTTTACACAATAAATGATTAGCTAGATAAAAAGTTTTGTGGATATAAGTAAAGAGCAAAATTTCAAATTATTTAAGATGGAGAGTGGAAGTACTCCCATGATTTGTCATGTTTTTATTTTATAAACCTATCCACTATTTTTTGAATTTCACCTTTTTTCTTCATTTTGTAAATTTCAATATCGAACTTAATGGAAAAATCTTTTTTAAAGGGATAGTTTTCTTCATCATTTATATCTGTATAGCCCAAGTATCCTTCATTACTGGAAATGACAAAGGCTTCTTTCAGAATGACTTTCTTGTTTGTACTTTTCTTATCTTCACCCATTTTTTTCATTTGTTTTACTTGCCAAGCAAAGGGAATTTTTGATGTAACAGTACAGTCCGCTCTATTGGATAATAAAAAGTTGATAGTGCTTTTCAAATCCTTGAGCAAACGCAATTCAATCTTTTTCTCTGCTACCATTTTAGTGAACTCTTCACCCGCTCTTCCATCCCCTCGCCACATCACAAACTTTAGTCCCTTAAAGTCCTTAGGGTATTGCGTTCTTGTTACATTTAAAACCTTTTCGTTGCATATTACTACATCGCTTTGTGTAAAAAGTGCCAGTGAATAAGGCCAAATATAAGGACGTTTGGGTTCTTCATCCGTAAGCCAGTCATGAGCATGAAAATAAGGAGGGAGAATTGCGAACGTTTTACCTGTTTTTGCTTGAATCTTTGCTCTTGCCCAAGGGACAACGTTGAACGATACTGTGTAATCAGGCATTCTAGATACTGCTTTTTTTACTATTTCGATATATACCCCACTTAGTTTTCCCTGTGCATCTCTGAATGCAAAAGGTGCAAGTACATCATAGGTAGAAATTTTTACTTCATGTGCAGTAAGTGCGAAAGTGTTTAAAATGAAATAGGTAAGTAAGAATAAAGCTACTTTTTTCATATGAAAAACTCCTTTTGAAAGTTTTCTAAAGAATGCAAATTGCACGTATCACTTATTTATTACTTGTTCATCTTATAGCAATATTACTTAATAATAACAATTTTCATACACTTTTAATGAATAATAATATTTCATTAACTACCATAATCATGGTCTTTTTTAGAAAACATATCTATGTGGTATATATTTATTTAGTATTTATAATTTATTTCAAGGAGGAGAGTGAGCACTTTTTTATG
>CAJXWI010000401.1 GCA_913062735.1 uncultured Arcobacter sp. | reverse complement strand
AATATAAGTATATTAAATTGTACTATTCAAAAGGGGCATAAAAGTGGCATAAAAAGTGAAGTATTTTTCTTCACTTTTTATCTTATAATTAGTGGTCTAAAATTTGTTCTAAGAAGTGTTTTAGACGAGGAGATTGAGGATTATCAAAAAATTCATGAGGTTCATTTTCTTCAACTATTTGTCCCCCATCCATAAAAATAACTCTATCTGCTACTTTTTTAGCGAATCCCATTTCATGTGTAACACATACCATAGTAATTCCTTCATCTGCTAAACCAACCATTACATCTAATACTTCTGATACCATTTCAGGATCAAGTGCAGACGTAGGTTCATCAAATAACATAATTTCTGGGTTTTTACATAAACATCTAGCAATTGCTACACGTTGTTGTTGTCCACCTGATAATTGATTTGGATATTTATGCGCTTGATCTGCAATTTGTACTCTTTCTAAGTAATGCATAGCAGTAGCAATTGCTTCTTTTCTTGGTTTTTTATAGACCCATGTTGGAGCTAAAATTAAATTTTCTAAAATAGAAAGATGTGGAAAAAGATTAAAATGTTGAAATACCATTCCAATTTGTGATCTAATATGTCTTACAATTTTCACATCATCAATTAAATCTGTTCCATTAATATGAATATTACCTTCTTGGAAATGTTCAAGGTGATTCATACATCTAATAGTTGTAGATTTACCAGAACCAGAAGGCCCACAAATTACAAGTTTTTCACCTTTTTTAATATTCAAATTCACGTCTTTTAGTACATGAAAGTCTCCATACCACTTATTAACACCTTGCATTTTAATCATATATTCTACTTCGCTCATTACATTTCCTTTATATAAGAAAGAGACCTTATTTGTCTCTTTTTTCTTTTATTTATTTTCTGTATTAAATCTTCGTTCAATCGATTTCGAATATTGTGACATTGAAAAACAAATTGCCCAATAAATAATAGTTACGAATACGTAACCTTCAACTTCAAAACCTAACCATTGTGTATCACTGTTTGTTAATGTAACCATTGCTAGAATATCAAATAAACCAATAATTAAAATCAGCGTTGTATCTTTAAATAAAGAGATAAAAGAACCAACAATATTTGGAATTGATATTTTCAATGCCTGTGGTAGAATAATTAAAAACATTGCTTGCCAATATGTCAATCCTAAAGCATCCGCTGCTTCATATTGTCCTCTTGGAATAGCTTGTAATCCACCTCTAATAACTTCAGCTATATAAGCAGATTGAAACAATGTAATACCAATTAAAGCACGTAATAATTTATCAAACTCAATACCTTCGTGAAAAAACATTGGTAAAACAACAGAAGCCATAAATAAAAGTGTAATTAAAGGTACCCCTCTAATGAACTCAATAAACCCAATACATAAGGTTCTAATTAAAGGCATTTTCGATTGACGTCCAAGCGCTAACATAATTCCAATAGGAAAAGAGGCAATGATACCAACAGATGCAACTACAATAGTTAACATCAAACCACCCCAATTATGTGTTTCAACATGCATTAAACCAAAGAAACCACCTGATATTAATATAAAAGAAACAACTGGAAAAGCTATTAGTAAAGCCAATTTTGCTTTTGAATTTGTTAATACATATTTAAATAAAACAATAGAAATAGGAAACAGTCCTAATACGCTTAACAATCTCCAGTGTTCAGACTCAGGATAAAAACCATACATAAATTGATCAAATTTTTCAATAATAAAAATCCATCTTGCACCATCTTTAGTAATCTCAGCTTTAGTACCAGACCAAGTTGCATCAAAAATCATCCAATCTAATAAAGGAGGAAGAGTCATATACACTAAATAAAAACCCAATAAGGTTAAAATAGTATTTCCAATAGATGAAAACAGTTTTTCTTTTGCCCAATGTATTGGGCCTTTTGTATCTGCAGGAGCTTCTCTTGCTTCTTTTAATTCAAAAATAGCCATCTTATCTCCCCTTTATTTGAATTTTTGCATTTACCCAGTTAAGAACAACGGATATTACAATTGAAAATGTTAAATACACAGCCATAGTCATTAGAATAATTTCAATGGCTTGCCCTACTTGATTTAAAGCAGTACCTGAAAACAGTGTTACTATCTCAGGATATCCTATAGCTGTTGCTAGGGAGGAGTTTTTTATCAAGTTTAAATATTGATTAATAACAGGTGGAATAATAACTCTTAGGGCTTGTGGAAGAACTACTTTTTGTAAAATAATGTGATCTTTTAAACCCAAAGATTTAGCCGCTTCTTTTTGTCCCGTTGGCACTGATTCAATACCAGCACGTACAGCTTCTGCAATATAGGTTGCAGTATAAATACTTAGAGCAAAAGCAAGTGCTAATAACTCAGGAATAATAGTAAAACCACCTTTAAAGTTAAAACCTTTTAGTGCTGGATAATCAGCAGATATTGGTTGCCCAGAAACAAAATACACAATAAGTGGTGCCAATACCAAAATACTTAATGATACTTTAAAAATAGGAAATTCTTCCCCAGTTTCATCATGTCTTTTTTTAGACCAGCGTACTAAATAAAATACAGAGGCACAGGCGATTAAAATAGCAAAACCAATATAAATAGCATTAGATTCTAGAAGTGGTTTAGGAAGAATAAAACCTCTGTTATTTAAAAATGCATGCTCAAAAAATACCATACTTTTTCTTGGACTTGGAAGCGCTGCTAAAACAACGTTATACCAAAATAAAATTTGTAATAAAATAGGAATATTTCTAAATATCTCTACGTAAACCATACACAATTTTGAAATCAGCCAGTTAGACGATAAACGTCCAATTCCAATCATTAATCCAATAATAGTAGTAGCAACTAATGCAATAGCTGATACCAATAAGGTATTTAATACCCCAACTACAAACACTCTTCCATAGGTTGAGCTTACATCATTATATTCAATCAAGTTTTGACTTACACCAAAACCAGCTGCTTCATCTAAGAATGCAAACCCAGTCGTAATACCTCTTTTTTCTACATTGTCAAATAAGTTTCCTACTAAATACATAGTAAAAAGTATTACTAATCCTAATGTAACAATTTGATATATAACTGCTCTATTTTCTGGATTATTAAAAAATCCCTTAGAAAAGAGAGAAGTTTTTTTATTTTTTTTCATTTTTTACCTCAAAGATATAAATTTATTATTAGTACATGCAAAAAAAAAGGGCAAAGCCCTTTTTTTTAAGTTAATTATCTAATTGGCATAGGGTACATTAAACCACCCTTGTTCCATAATTTATTTAATCCTCTAGGAATATCTAAAGGAGAATCTTTTCCAACATGCATATCATAAGATTGACCGTAGTTTCCAACTTGTTTTACTACTCTGTAAGCCCAAGCATTGTCTAAACCTAAGTTTTCACCAGTTTTACCAGATACACCTAATAATCTTTGAACACTAGGGTTATTAGATTTCATTTGTGCATCTACATTTTGCATAGTTACACCAGATTCTTCAGCTTGTAATGTTGCATACATAGTCCATTTAACAATATTAAACCATTTATCATCACCTTGTCTAACAACAGGTCCTAAAGGCTCTTTTGAAATAATATCAGATAAAATTACGTATCCAGCAGGATTATCCATTTTAGATCTAATACCAGCTAATTGAGATGCATCAGAAGTAATAGCATCACAT
>CAJXWI010000400.1 GCA_913062735.1 uncultured Arcobacter sp. | reverse complement strand
GCAAAAATAAAGGCTTGAAGTACACCAAATGCTGTTAATAAGAAAAACCCAGGTAAAGGCACGATCCAAGGAACTAACATTAATAATACCATTAAGAACATATCATCCCCTCTTACTGAACCAAATAATCTAAATGCTAAAGATATGATTCTTGAGAAGTGAGAAATAATCTCGATTGGAAACATCAAAGGAGCTAATATAGGCATAGGACCCATAAAGTGTTTGAAGTAATTAACAAAACCATTTAATTTAATACCTACATAGTTATAGTATACAAATACCATAATTGCTAATGCAGCAGTAAAGTTGATATTTGAAGTTGGAGATTCAAAACCTGGAATAACTCCCATCATATTTGATAGAAAAATTACAAGTGCTAATGAACCAATTAATGGTAAATATCTTCTAGCATTTTTCTCACCCATACTATCTGTACCCATAGCAATAATACCTGTGATGTATGCTTCCATTACATTTTGAGAACCTGTTGGTACCAATTGTATCTTACTTGTCGCAGCTCTTACTAATAAAACGATAATAGCAATTACTAATGCGTAGTGCGATAAGATTATCCATTCTTGACCATGCCCACCAATAGCACCTAAGAACGTAAATAGTCTTCCTTCCATTGTCTTCCTTTATTTTGTTGTTTCTATTTATTAATTATTTCACGTATTATAATGACATTATGCTAAATATCTTATAAATCATTAAGCAAAAACTTATATTTGTTTAAATTTGTATCCATTCTTTTTTAAATGTTCTTTGATTTCTTTTTGATGATCAGGACCTTTTGTTTCTAAAGCAATAGTTACATAGGCTTCTCCAAAATCAATTTCTACAGAATTTCTATCAAAGTCAATTTGCACAATATTGGCATCACATTGTGTAAACACATCCGTAATGTCCATTAATGCACCAGGCTTATCCATTAATGTTACTAATAGATTTAATTTTCTGTACGACTTAACCAAACCTTTTTCAATAATTAAAGAAAGCATAGTAACATCAATGTTACCACCACTAACTAAGGCACAGACTTTTTTATTTTCAATATCAATTTTATTATGCATAATAGCAGCAACCGTAACTGCACCTGCACCTTCAACAACAAGTTTATGGCGTTCTAGTAAAAATAAAATAGCATTGGCAATTTCTTGTTCACCAACTTCAACAATCTCATCCACATATTCTAAGGCATAATCTAAGTTTTTTGGCATAACACATCGTACTGCTATTCCATCTGCTATTGTTTTAACACTTTTTGAATCAATAGGTAATTTTGCTTCAAAAGATTCTTTCATTGCACGTGCACCAGTTGCAACTACTCCAATTATTTTAATGTCAGGATTAATACTTTTGGCAGCTATTGCAATTCCCGCAATTAATCCTCCTCCACCAATAGGAACAAGTATTTCTTCTACATTTTCACATTGATCAAGAATTTCAAGTCCAAGTGTTCCTTGTCCTGCAATAACTTTATCATCAGCGAAAGGATGAATAAAAGGCTGGTTATGTTTATTTGAAAATTCTTTTGCTGCTTCATAGGCTTCATCATAGTTAGCACCTTCTAAAACAACAGTCGCACCATAAAGTTTAACCCCTGATACTTTAGTAAGAGGAGTTGACTCAGGCATATAAATAGTTGCCTTAATTCCAAAATGTTTAGCAGCATAAGATAAACCTTGTGCATGATTTCCAGCACTAGCTGCAACTACACCTGCGTCTTTTTCTTCTTGGCTTAGAGTAGAAATTTTATTAAAGGCACCTCTTAATTTAAAAGAACCCGTTAATTGAAGGTTCTCTTTTTTTAAGTAAACTTGACCTTTTGAGTCTTCGCTTAAGAATGGAGCATAAGTAATAGAAGTTTTATTGATTATTCCTTCTAATTTTTCTTTTGCTTGTTTTATGTCAGTTAATGTTATCATGTCATATCTTTATAGAAATTTTGGGATATATTCTAGCTAAAATTTACTAAAGAAAGAAACTTTCAATTATTCACTAAAATATTTTCTTAATATAATCATTAAAAAGAATTTTGTATTGAATAATGTACAAGGAAAAAAATGAAATTTACTTTTGTTACTTTGTTTTCTAATTTAATAGAGTTCTATTTTCAAGATTCTATTTTAAAAAGAGCCATTGAATCAAATTTTATATCTTATGAATTTTATGATCCCAGAGCTCATACAACGAATAAACATCAAAAAGTGGACAATCAAATGATAAGTGGCGGAGCAGGGATGTTAATGACTTGTCAGCCTTTATTTGATTGTCTTGATGAGATAAAAGCTAAGAATGAAGATGCGTATATTATTTTTCCTTTAGCTGCTGCAAAAGCCTTTAAACAAAACGATGCAAAAAGACTAGCAAAGAAAAAAAATATTGTATTTGTTTCTGGAAGATATGAAGGAATTGATGAGCGAGTTATTGAAAAATATGCCGATGAAGTATTTTGTATTGGGGAATATGTTTTAACAGGAGGAGAATTACCATCTTTAGTTATGGCAGATGCGATATCCAGAAATGTTCAAGGAGTACTTGGAAATGCCCAATCCTTGGATATGGAGTCTTATGAGAACAATCTTTTAGAAGCGCCATCTTTTGCGAAACCTGAAAATTTCCAAAATTTAAGTGTCACTAAAGAATTCTTAAAGGGAAATCATAGTAAAATTCACGACTTAAAATTGAAAATGTCTATTTGTAGAACAAGATATTACAGACCTAATAAGGAAAAGAAATGAAAAACAGATATATTGCAAGCTTTGAAGCAGCACAAATGGAGTCTAAAGAAATCCCTCAGTTTAGAGCTGGAGATACAGTTAGACTTGGTATAGAAATTAAAGAAGGGACTAAAAAAAGAGTTCAGTCTTTTGAAGGTATAGTTATTGCTAGACATGCAGAAGGTACGGCAGCAACATTCACAGTAAGAAAAATTGGTGCTAATCAAGTTGGTGTTGAAAGAATATTCCCATTATACTCTGATTCAATCAAAACTTTTGAAGTACTAAGAAGAGGTAGAGTTAGAAGAGCTAAGTTACATTTCCTAAGAGGATTAACTGGTAAAGCTGCTAGAATTAAAGAATTAAAAAAGACTGTTAAGGCTTAGTCTTAACAAACTTTTAATGTTTAAAACATTAATTCACTGTGCCTTACTTTGTGAGGCACAGGCACTTATCAATTACTACAAACTATCACAGCATAGAACAAATACAAACCAAGCAACTCATATTAAGATATATACAAATGATACACTTCTAATAGTGATTTCTGGTATAGGAAAAATTAATACACAAAATACTTTAGAATATATATTTAAAAACTATCAAATCTCAAAAGCTATTAATTTAGGTATTGCAGGATGCAGTGATAAAAATATAAAAATTGGAAGTCTTTTCTGTACGAATAAAAAACTTGAAAACTTAAGCCATGCAAGTATTACAACATTAGATACACTATGTACCAATAAAAATCAAATTTCTTCAATTCTTGTGGATATGGAATGCCAATATTTTGAAGAAATAGTTTCTTCTTTCTTAGAAGAAATATATATAATAAAAGTGGTCTCTGATCATTTAGAAGAACAAATACCTAAAAAATCTTTTGTAATACAATTGATACAAAATACCTTTAAAGAATGGAAACACCTACTATGAGTTTAAATAAATTTAATGAACATATTTTAAAAACAAAT
>CAJXWI010000399.1 GCA_913062735.1 uncultured Arcobacter sp. | reverse complement strand
AAACTAAGCCCATTTATTATTTGCTCATCATCAATACCCAAAGCTGATTCATTCTTTTGACTGTAAAAATTCAAAGAATTTTTGATGGCATCTTCTCCACCTTTAATTGCGTAATATGCCATTAAATTACCTTTATTTTAGTTGTTCTTGAAAATGCCATAACACTTCCTTCTTCACTAACTAATATGATTTCATTTCCCAAAGGATAAAACTCATTTTTTTGATTAAATTGTGCTATAAATGATTTACTTAAAGGAATTTTTAGCCTCTTTGAAATATTAATTCCAGGACCGCTTAATTCAACCAAAGAACCTTTGTTAAAATCTTGACATTTAAAAATCAATGTTCCCGAAAACTCAGGATCTTTACTTGTTCCTTTTTTTGTTTTAAGAAATAAGTTCTCATTTATACAATCAGCAAAAATATAGTCTGCTTTTTCATTTGATGCTTTTTTAGAAAAAGTAATGGCTTCAATTAAAGACATATCTTCTTCTCCTTCATAAAAATATTCTACTTCTGAATACAAAAGAGTATTAGCAATAGCTAAAATATTTGATGAAAATAATTGTTCTATCGTATGTATACTTCCTGGCATACTTAGTGCATTCATTAAGGCTTTAAAATTGTTCCGGTTTATTTTTTCTATATCAAGTGTTTTCATTTTAATCCTATAATAAATCAAAATTAACTTTTGTAGAGTTAACTTGTTTATATTTATATTCTTTTTCTTTTATATCTTCTGCTAAAGCAGTGCACAATAATTCTTCAATTTCATCGATATAAATACCTTTTGCAAAACTTGCATCTAACACTGCTGTATATAAAGAACGTTTTAAATTACTGTCCATAATCATTGACCAACCTTTTTCTTTGTCCACTTCTACAATGCTTGAGCTTACAAGAACTTCTCCACTGTAAAAACTTCCATCTGAAATAGGATCTTTTACAGGAACAAGTAAAGTCTGCTCACAAGCAGGTGTTAATACGTTCACCTCGTAATTGTCTTTGATTTTTTTATACAGTGACTTTAAATCATTTTCATTTACTAATTGTGATAAATAATTAATATCTTCTCTTTCCATCTAAATAAACCTTTTTCTAATAATTGCACTAAATTTGTCTAACGTGTACACAGTAATAATAATAATAATAATAATAATTGCGCAGACATCTGTATTTTCAAAAGCGCGCATTTTGTCGAATAAATAGAATCCAATACCACCAGCGCCTACAAATCCTAAAATAGATGCAGAGCGAACATCTGATTCAAAACGATACAAAACCATTGAAATAAAATGAGGCATTGTTTGAGGAATCACTGCAAATACTAATACTTTGATAAACCCAGCTCCACTCATAACTAAAGCATCCACAGGTCCAGGATCAATCGCTTCGTTTCCTTCACTTAAGAGCTTGGCAAGTACCCCACCTGTATGAATGCCTAACGCTAAAATACCTGCCATTGGACCAAGTCCAACAGCAGAAACAAAAATTAAAGCCCATACGATTTCATTAATTGATCTAAATACATTAGAAATAAAAGTGGAACAGGCATATATACTTTGTTTAAGTGCTATATGAAAAACAGTTTTTCCTGGTATCAATATATTAAGTATGTTTCGCGAACTCATATAGGATAAAGGAACAGCTAATATTATGGATAATATTAAAGCAATAAATGCCATTTGAACTGTTTCTAACATAGAATAAAAATAAACATCTATGTCACTAAAGTTAGGAGGGAAAAATCCACTTCCTTCTATGCTGTCGTCCCCATTTATATATTCATACATATAAGATGAACCCTCAAGTAATGAGGAGAAACTCATTTCTGTATCATTCCAGCTTTTAGTAAAAATCAATACAAGTACGATTAAAACTAAGGTGTTAAGATAAGAGAATGGTGTACTTTTTGCTTTTAATTCTTGTGTATTCATGTAATTTCCTAAAACTTAAATTTATGCTGTTATTTCTTTTTCTTCATTTCTTTTTTTAATTTTATTAATTCTCTTACTGAATCGTACATAGAATCTTCTACATTAATAAAACCTTTGTTTTTAAGTTTTTCTAAACCAATAGGATCGTTATAAGAAATCAAAGCACCTTTTAATGCCATTTTCAATGAGCTTGGTAAATCAGCTCTTACAGCAACAGGAGCTCCAGGAATTAAATCAGAAGTCCAAATAACATTAAAATCATTTTTTGACCATTTTTTTCCAAGACCTCTATTAAAATCAAGGTTATTAGTAGATGCTGCATCAATTTTTTTATTCTTAACAGTTAAAATTGAAGCTTCATGTCCACCTGAATAAAATACTTTTGAAAAATATTCTTTTGGATTAATACCTTTTTTTGCAAACATTACAGTGGGAACCAATGTTCCAGAAGTTGATTGAGACGAAGTAAATGCCCATGTTTTATTTTTAATATCTGCTAAAGATTTTAAACCTGAACCTTTTTTAGTAATAATAATACCCTTGTACCCTGGTAATTCAGTTTCTGCATCTACTTCAACTACCAAGGCTTCCGCATTTGATCTTTTTACTGCTTCTACATAAGATTTAGGACCAAAGTAAGCAAAATCAATATGTTTATGTTGCATTCCTGTGATTACACCTGTATAATCCCCAGCTAATTGTAGTTTTACTTCAATTCCAAGTTTTTTAGATAAATACATACTAAGATTTCCAAAATTCTCTTTCATTGATGTAGATCCAGCAACAGGAATAACTCCAAATACTAATTTATCAGGCCATGATTCTTTTGCAAGAGCTGCATTTGTTAAACCAAGTACTAATCCACCAAGAACTATTTTTTTAATTAATTTCATATTTTTTCCTTATGTAAATGTTAATTTGTTGAATAAATTTTTTCAATTATTTCATCAGTTAAGTTTTCACTTATATCATCAAAAATAATTTTTCCATTATTCAAGCCAATTATTCTGTTACAGTACTGTTTCGCATACTCTAAATGATGTAAGTTTGCTATCACTGTAACGCCATATGTCTTATTAACTTTTTTTAAGATTTTCATAACCTTTTGTGCACTTTTTGGATCAAGTGCAGAAACAGGCTCATCTGCTAAAATCATTTTTGGCTCTGCTGCTAAAGCTCTTGCAATGGCAACTCTTTGTCTTTGCCCACCTGATAATTCATCACATCGTTTTAATGAGTATTTACTTATATCAACAATGTCCATGTATTCTTCTACTTTTTTTATCTCCTTTTCTTTATAGTATTTTATGATGGCACGAACCAAAGGAATTTCTTTTAACATACCACTTACTACATTGTCTAAAACACTTAAACGATTCACTAAGTTATACCCTTGAAAAATAACACCAACTTGTTTTCTTAACTTCATTAAATGTTTTTTCTTCGCATTAATCAAATTAAATCCAAGTACTTCAAATTCACCTTTAAAAACATCAATACCTCCTGTCATAGCTAAAAGAAGTGTTGATTTTCCAGCACCTGAAGGTCCAATAATTCCAACAAATTCGCCTTTTTTAATTTTTAAATCAATACCTTTAAGAATTACCTCTTTTTTATATCCAAGTGTTAAATTTTTCATTTTTACCATTGTTTGCCTTTTATTTTAAATCTACTTTTATTTTACATACGTCACTTCTAAAATAAGAAGTTCCATATTCCACATAATTGCCATTTTGATCTTTTGAGATTGTACTTGCAGCTAATAAAGGAAC
>CAJXWI010000398.1 GCA_913062735.1 uncultured Arcobacter sp. | reverse complement strand
AATGTGCTAAAGAGCACATTGCTTACGCTCAAACAGTCATATCCTTTTTCCGCTAAAAAATAAAAATATTTAGCTTTATCAAAGTCAGGGGAAGAGCCGTTGGGAATGTAGGCTTGGCTAGATTTATTTATTTCTTATATTTTTATATTTCAGTAGAAAAGCATTATTAGTAAAATGTGGAGCGGAGATTCTGACTTTGTTGAAGCCGAGTGTTTATTTTTTGTTTCGAAACAGCCTGAGGACTGTTTGACCGTAAAGAAAGGTGCTTTAATGCACGTTTTAGGGAGTTCCACAAGGCAGAAACACAAAATAAAAAGCGAGGGAAGCTGCAAGCCTTCAACAACGTGTCAGTTGCTTCTTTGTTTCTTTCTTACAATGAAGAAAGAAAAAAAACGAATGCGCTAGCTTTCACGAGCTCTTAAAAAAATAAACATCTACATAAAAAAGTAGATGCCTATAATTTTAATACGGAAGCAAAACGGCTTCAACAACCTTATTTTCTTTATAAGAAAGCTTCAAAATATTATTACTGTCATTTGCTTTCTCTATATCATAAGAAGCATCTTCTCCAAAATACTTATAGGCATTATTAGCAGTATCCTAATGTCCAACAACAAGATGATTTCCACCTCTTGTTACTAAAACGTCCATCAACGCTTGTGTATTCTTTTTATCATATATTAATACTTCTGTATTAATACTAGCTGCCATAGGTTGTGCAGTATTTTTTGCTCTTAAAAAAGGTGTAGCATATACTGCTTCTATTCCTAAGTCTTTTAAATACACAGCAAGTTCTTGCGCTCTTTTACTCCCTTGCATTGTTAAACTTGGATCATCTCCCACTTTTTCTTTTTGTGCATGTCGTACAAAATAAATTGTTCCAGATGTTGTTTGTGTCATCTTCTCTGTACTTAGTTTTTCTGAACAACTTACAAAGAATACACTTAAAGCAAATACAGCAATAAGTGAAAATATATTTCTTTTATTTTTCATCTTCTAATTCCTTTTTTCATTTTATAATTTATTTTATTCCCAAGGATAATAACACAAATAATCTTATTATTGATAACTATTATCAATAATAAAGAAATATTATTAATTTTGAAATTTGCGAAAACTGTGACGCAAACTGTGACACCTTTTAGTTATTATTATTTATAAAATGAATAAATTTTGTTTAATTATTTAATAAAGTGATTTTATTGTTATTGAAATGTTATTTTTTAATAGTATTATTGATTTAAGATAAGGGAATATGGTTTGTGTTTTATTATAATAAAAGATTGAAAAATTAGGTGAAGAGGTTAATAATGGCTAGACATAAGGTATTTATAAGTTACCACCATAGTGCAAGAGCTGGGTGGAATGAAAAAAGTGATTCAGATTATAGAGATGAGCTAGAAAATCTTTTATCTCAACAGTTTGGTGTAATAGTATCAAAATCAGTCCAAGATGGTGATATTTCAGAATATTCTTCTGCTGAGAATACACATAGAATCATAAGAGAAAAATACCTTAGTGATTCTACTGTAACGGTAGTACTAATTGGTAATGACACTTGGGGTAGGAAACACGTAGATTGGGAACTTTCCTCTAGTCTTAGAAAAACAAGGACTAATTCAAGGTCTGGTGTGATTGGAATTATTTTACCAACATTTAGACATAAAGAAAATTATTCATTTAGTAATTATGGAAAGATTAAATTAGAAAATTCTTCTTCATATGTTGATGAAAATTATATCTTAGAAAGATTATCAATGAATATAGATAATGGATTTGTTAAGTTATATGAATGGGAAGGCAGCCCATATACAATAGAACGATGGATAGACGAGGCATTTGATAGAAGAGATAAAATTAATCCAGATAATAGTTTAGAAATGTTTAAAAGAAATAAATCATAAAAGAGTTCTTGAAAAATAATTGGGGTTATATTGCAGGGGTTATGTCGTTTATTACAGGAATAATTATATGGAAAAAAAGAAAAAGAAGAATATTTGTTAGTTATCATAGTAAAAATGATGCACAATATAGAAAAACTTTAAATATGTGGTCAAAAAATGAAAATTTTGATTTTGATTTTGATGATAAATCAGTTGGAATCTCTATAAATAGTGAAAGTGAATCTGTAATTAAAAGAGGAATATCTAGAAAAATAAATGAATCAAATTTAGTCATTTGTATTATTGGTGAAGATACACATAATAGACCTTTCGTAAACTGGGAACTTGAAAAAGCACAAAAATTAAATAAAAAAATAATTCCAATTAAAATAAAACATAATTTTAAAGCTCCGAAATGTTTATTGAATCAGGGAATTAATTTCATAAAGTTTGAACAAAAATCAATACAAAATGCAATATATAAATGTTAAGGATAAAAAGTGAATAAAACAAAATGTGAAATTTGTAATAATGAAGCAATAACAGACCTATTTGATACAAGTAATAATAAAGAATTTATTGATTGTTCTTATTGTGGAAAATATTCTTTGGTAGATTCATTTAAAACAGATATATTTGAAGATAAATCAAATTTTTTTAAAGTTTCTTCATGGGTAAGAGAACAAAATGAGCTATTCAATATTAAGCCAAATATTGGACGTGAGAAGTTCTCAGATCTTTTAGAACTAAAAGATAAAAAAATTAAAGAAAAATTTGATTTGCTATTGTTTTTTTTAAAAAGTAATAAAGAAAAGATTCAATATCAAGATGATTATTCAACAACTATGGAACACATGGGTGGAACTATTGATGAGTATATAAATAAAATATGTAAAGATATTATTGTTAAATGTTGGATACAAGATTATACTCAACTGTCAAAACTTTTTAATAAAGCTATTTTGAATGAGTATATAAAAGGGAAAACTGATTATTCTGGAGGATGCTTTTTTGAAGAAATTACTTTTGATGGAATAGAATACCTTGAAAACTTAGAAAATATAAACAAAGATTCTAAAAGTATTTTTGCTGCCTTTAATTTTGATGATGATGATATAGAAAAAATATTTAATATTTATTTAAAAGAAGCTATTGATAAAGAGGGTTTTAATTATAGAGTTGTGAATCAGAAAAATGTTAAACACAATAAAAGTATAAATGATGAAATCATAGTAAAACTAAAATCTTCAAGAATTGTAATTGCAGATTTTACAAATCATAGAAATAGTGTTTATTTTGAGGCAGGATTTGCAATGGGAATGAATATTCCAATTATTTGGACTTGTCAAGAAGGAGATGAAAGAGATATGTCATTTGACACAAGACAATTTCCTCATATTATTTGGAACGATAAAGATGATTTAGTCAAACAAGTTATTGATAGAATCAAAGTTATAATTTAATGATAATAAGTATGTATAAATTGAAGACGAAGCCTTTAATAAATTAATTACGAAAAGCCTTCCTATTTTATTTAACTAATAACAATTAGATAGTTCAGGTAAGTCGTCCGAAATTTTAGTCGTTAGGGTAATGTAATAAAATGTAAAGTTTAAGAATATAAATTAAAATAGGAAAAATCATGGCTTATTACGGAACGCGAAGAAAAGTTTTTATTTCACATTATGGTGCAGATAGAACTGCTGTTAAAAATTTTATTAATAAATGGTCAAATGTTTTTATTGCCAAAGAACTTGGTGTTTATACTGATGAAGATTTTATTGATAGTAATGATGGAAATTATGTAATGTCTCAGATTAGAAAAAAATATTTAAGT
>CAJXWI010000397.1 GCA_913062735.1 uncultured Arcobacter sp. | reverse complement strand
TTAATAATCTTGTCTTTTTCAACAGACTCAAATATAACATTATATTTGAGATCTAAAAAATCGAAAAGACTTTTATTTTCTAAATACTGTTCAATTGAAGTTATTGCAAAAAACTCATCACATATATCTGTCGTTAAATAAATATAACTTGCTTTCATATATTTTTGTTTATCATTACTTGAAATAAAAAATAGTCTATTTCGTATTTCATCTCTTTGCTCTCTATCAAATTCATCAAAATGTTCAATAATCTGTTTTGTATACTCAACTATAATTGTATCATTTTCTACATTTCTATTACTTCTATTTAATGTAAACCAAGGCAAGTATTCATGCAGTATTATATTATGTATATCTGCTTCTTTGACATTAAAAGTATCAACCAAAAAATCTCTGTACTCAGTATTTTTACGACTTAATTGATCTAATTCATGATGTAATATATTGAGTGATTTATCTATACTTGACGTATTAAAATAGACTATGTTTTTATCTTTAGCAGAATAGAATTCTTGCTTTGTATTCTGAACTAATGGTATATTTGAAATACGATCTTTATTATCTTTTATATTTAGCAATAAAAAGTCAAAAACTTTTTTATAACTGTTTTGTATCTTATCACTTAGATATCTGATTAAGTAATTTGGGTACTTGGACATAAACTCAATTGTTTTTTTGTTATTATCCTCTTTTAGTTCATCTAGGATCTTAAGTAAAAACTTTTCAACTCCTTTTAATTCTGAATTATAATAGCGTGGGGATAAAAAATTAAAAGTTTCAAAATCACAAGACGTTTCGTCAACCAGTAACTCCAGATAAAAGTCAGGAGCATATTCTTCCGATAAATATATATCTTTAGCATAATAAAATTTGGAACTGTGCTCATACTTTGGAATAATTGGTAATGAGTCTTTAATTTTTTGAAATAACTTTTTATCATATTCTTTGCTTCTACTATCGACACTACTATATTTAGATAAAAACACTGTTAACTCGTACACATCATTTTGATTTAAGTCATTTAAAGGTGTATCAATAAAATAATCAATTATTTGCTCAATAATATTCTGCTTTGATAAAAACCTCATATTAAATTGTTCAGAAATACTAAATGGTAATTCAAATTCTGAATGAAGTTTCTGAAACTGATTACCATAAAGCATCTTTAGATACTTACTATCAATATACACTGAACTTTCTATTAATAGGATATTTTTTGGTTGGTACCAGTTATTGTCACTTCCAAGCACAATAGGTATATCTTCAAGGCTACCTAATAAAGAATCGTACATAGTATTAATTAATGGGTTATCACTTCGTCCATTTCTAGTGAAATAGTTTAAATATTTCATTTTCAATTTACTATGCTGTTTGAACAATGGAATTACAGCTTCAACTAAAAAATCCTTTATTTCAGTTAACTGCCAATCATTCCACTCACTATCAATTGCTATATTTTCTCTGCCTGACTGTAAAATAAAATCAGCTTGAATTATAAAGTTTAAACGACTTTTCAAGTTTGTAGGCAAAAATGCAAATACTCTATCTTCCTTAGTGATATTCTTACTATCAGGGAAAGCAAGGATGATTTCTCTTTCTTTAACATCCTTTCTTCTTCCATCTTTATTTACCACTTCATCAACTGTTAAATCTACTTGAATAGTTTTTTTAAACATATAGTACTTATCTTGTTGCTGATTATTTTTAATAGTCACAACTTTAATTTTTTCAACTTTTCTAGAACTTTTTGTAGTATTTATTAATTGTTTATTATTCTCAAATATTTTGATACTTTCTAAACGATTTAAAAACAATAATAAAATGGGTTCAATTTGTTTAACATTATCTCGTAACTTAGATAGGCTATTCTTTCTTTTTGAAGTGTCAAAAGGTAAATAAAGGGCCGTATGTGTATTATTTTGAAATTTGAGTGGATACTCCTTAAGTTCTTCATCATTAATCCAGTGTGGAATAATGTATTCAGTTTTATCATCATTATCAAAACGACGGAAGTAAAACTTATAACCATTAGAGTAGATGGCTGGCTTATCTGTAATTTTAAATACTGACTTGAAACCTATACCTTTTTCACCAATAAAACCTTTATGTTTATCTAAAGATTTTGTAGACTGCCCAAAAGCACATATAGCTTTAACTTGATCTGCATTAAATCCAACCTCATTATTAATAACAACTAAACCATTATCTTCTAATACAAATTCTAATGTGTGTATTTCTTCTTTAGATTCAGTATCTTCGGCATTTTGTATTAATTCATAAATGAAATGATCGTCAGAAGCATATATCCCTTCAGATAATTCTTTTCCCATTTTTTGGTATTGTGACCACATACTTTTAATTGCTGAATGCGTCTTATTCTTTTCAGCTACGTATTCTGCTTTTATATTTTCAATTAATTCTTTTTTATCATTCATTTAATACTTCCCTTTATTAAATACAATTTAATTAATTATATTATTTTTAAATTTATTATTTCAATTACACTTAAAATTTGATGTGCACCATAAACTTTCTTTTGATTTTCAAGCTCTTCCAGTTTATTTTTTTCATCTTGATGTAAATTAATTATTTGACTCTCTCTTAAATTAATTATATTTTGATCTGATACTTTATTTTTCATTTTTAATGCAAACTCTTCTCTCTTCTTAAAGTGTTCCTTAATACCAATTATTTTTTGATTTATCAATCGATTAGTTTCATCTTTCTTTATAGTGACGATTTGTTCAATCTTTGAAATTATTTCCAGGTTTGCTTTATTTTGGATATCTTCTAATACACTTAAATTTATATTTGATTCAAAATTTTTGGAATTATCTAAGAAATCAATAAAATCTGATTTATATGATTCTGTACCGGAACTATTGATTAGCAATATTTCAACTGTTGAATTCTTTTTATGTGTATTAATCTCTTGTCGATAGATAACTGCATGAGTGCCTGTTGGAATTTGTATATTACTAATGCTTCCGTAGTGAACTTTGTGAGTTTTATTGGAAATCATTTTAAGAACTGGATGAGATAAAGAAATTTGATCAATACTAAAATCGTCTTTATTTTGATTAAAGGAAAACCTATATGGCTTTGAGTTTTTAATCTTTAATAATGATTTTTTTTGTGTATTATATGCAGTTTTAAATGACTTACTAATCATTTTTGATCTAAGTGAATCATAAAGGAGCCTAGCATCATCTTGATTTATTTTAAATGTATTATTCTTTAACCTTGAATAAGAGACATTAACTTCATCAAGATAACTTAAAAATAAGTTTGCAATAGAATTTTTAATATATTTATCTTTTTTATCACTAATATAATATTCAACTTCTTTATCATACTTGTAGTCATCATTAATCATGCCATCTAGAGCTACTACTTGTTCTCCCGATTCTTGCTGCTTTCGAACGAAGGCATCTGCTTCAAGATCTACTTTAAATTGAAGTTCCTCATCACTCATTTCAAGTATTTTCTGAATATTGAATGTTTTTGTCAAATCTCCTAATATTGGTTCCAGTTCACCAATAGAACTCTCAAATATATCAAGTTTAGTATAAAGCTTACTGTAGATTCGGTCTTCTATTGTTCCTTCAATACATAAATTAAATATAAATAATTTATCTGCTTTTTGCCCTATCCTATCAATACGACCAATTCTTTGTTCTACTCGCATTGGATTCCAGGGCATATCGTAATTGATTACTACATTACAAA
>CAJXWI010000396.1 GCA_913062735.1 uncultured Arcobacter sp. | reverse complement strand
GTTTGGGAAGAGAAGGATGAAATTCCTTATACTATTTCATTAATTGTACACCTGTTAAAAGGTGATATTGAACTTCCAAGCAGTGGCACGTTAGATAACTTAGTAGAAGAATGTTTACCTCTTGCTTCTTTATTAGAAGAAGCATCAAGTTTTCCACATAAACTAGAAGAAATGTTTTTATTGCAAAAACAATTAAATGACTCAACCAATGGTGCAAATTGGGAATTAGGTCTTAATAAACATGGGAAAGAAATCAACTGGTTAAGATGTATACATATGGAAGTAGCAGAACTTATTGATTCAACACCATGGAAACACTGGAAGAATATTAATGCAAAACCTGATATGAATAATATTCATGTTGAGTTAGTAGATATTTGGCATTTTTTAATGTCTTATATCTTACAAGAAACAAATGTACCCAGAGCTGTTTCTTTGGTTAATACGCATTGTATATATGAAGCAAATGAAGAAATAGATTCTAAAATAATGGTAACAGAGGCTGAAAAACTTTCTTACATAGCAATTGCTATTCAAACAGGAAACATTCCTTCTTTTTCTGGAATTGAGCGATTTATTGACCAATTTTTCAGAGCCTGCAAAATATCTGGTCTGTCTTTTAAATGGTTACAAAAACTGTATATTGGGAAGAACTGTTTAAATAAATTCAGACAAGACAATGGATATAAAGAGGGTACTTATATAAAAATTTGGAACGGTGATGAAGACAATGTTGTAATGGTTTCAATTTTAGAAAAAATGGATGATGTTTCTTTTGATTATCTATACGATAAATTAGGTGATCATTACGCTATGTGTAAATAGAGAGATATTTAAAAAATAAGTAGTTTCCTACTTATTTTTTTGCTTCATACTTTATAAAAACAGGTTTTGAATAATTGGGAACATCATCATAAGTAAAAATAGCATAGTATTTTGAAATATCTTTTGCTCCAAATTCATCGTAAGTAAACTCATCATTCCCCGCATAAAGTTTTTGTCCATCAACGTGAGATAAAGGCGCCCTGTATGCGTTTTTAATTATGAGAACTCCCTTTAAATCTGCATCTTTTGGATTCTCCCAAACAATTTTTGTTTTACCATTATCATTAAGTATTTTTGCATTTTCCACTTCCTTAACAGGAAATCTTCTTTTTGAAATATGTTCAATTATAAGTTTAGGTGCCAAGTCCTTGTTTAAAAGTTCCCAGGAAATCGTTTTATTCTTAATAGATTTTTTTGATGAAGTTGCTTTTAAAATAAAAGATACATCAACTTTCTCTTTTAATTTTTTATTCAACTCAATTTGAGCAAAAGAATCAAACATGAAATACTGTGTTTGATTGTTTTTAAGTTCATTTGCACTAACATCGTAACCGATATTTTGAATAATTTCCCTGCTGCTAATTGCTTTATAGCTTTTCCTCGTATTTTCATCTATAAATTCAAGGTGAAAACGAATATCATCTTTTATATAAATTGCTTTTGAATTTAGTTCAAAATAAGCTTTGGTAATCATTGTATAATCATAAGTAGGTAAAGACGATAAATTAAATTCAAAGAATGAATATATTTTTTTTCCTTCATTATCAAAGCCACAGCTAGCAACATTATTTAAAATACTTTTATTTGAGATTGTATTTACTTCTTTTGGATACAGTGAAGTAATATTAGTATCTACATGATAAGTAAGTTCTAATCTTGGTCTGTATGTTAATCCAAAACCAAACTTTCCATAGCCAATGTCCCATTGCATCATTTGTTTACTTCGTGCAATTTTTAATTCTTTAGGGCCTTCTACTCGTAAAACAATTTGATCATTTTTAATGTATTTTTTTAAAGCAAGACACTCAATTCCAGATAAATGCCAGCTTCTCCATATACCTTGCGTTAATTGAGAAGATTGGGTAGCTAGACCAATATAGGATACGATATCCATAGTATCAACATCCTCAAAGTTAGTGATATCACCCATCGTATCTTGATTTACAATTCCTACGTTCCATTCTCCATACTTCTCAATAGTTGTAGAAACTCTATTTATTGGATAAAGATTAAAACTAGCCGATTTAATAATTGCATTTGACGACAATGTTTTTACATTAATTGTAATAAGTGCATAAGAAATGCCCTTGTTTTCATCAACGGCTACAAATAGGGAATTAATACCAAAATGTTTGTGATTGCTTTTTAAGTTTTCGGATACATATCCAGTAGTAGCCGCACTTGCGTAATATGTTCTTGAAAATTCATCAAATTCTAAAGAAGTCTTAACTCTGATTTGAGGAAAAAAAGGTGATTTTATTCTTGTTTTTTTGTTAACAGCACGAATATTATAAAAATAATCTTTGTTTGATTCAAGATTAATATCGCTAAAACAATGACTTTGTGTTTTTGCAAGTAAATTGGCATCCATACAAAACATTTTATTTTGATTGCTTCTATATACTTCAAAATATATGTTTTCATCTTTTTCATATTCCCACGCCAAATCAACATGAGAAGACCCAATATCGCTTACTTCAAAGCTTTTAACTCTAATAACCTTAGAGTTTTTTTTGTAATTAGGTACTTCTTTTACCGCACTTAATAAAGCAGGAATATGCTCTCTTAAGTTTTCGTTCATATCTTCCATATAATCACTTATATTTCGAGTTCCCACTTCTACAACACTAGAAATAATTCCTTGTGAATAGTAAAATTCTCTTCCACTTCCAGAAATTAGTTTCGCAGGCGGTTTCCCTTGATGAATACCATATTCTCTGCCTGATATTTTTCTGATTTCTTCTGCCATATTTGCGCATAATATATTCATGTCACTTGTATCTAGTGTATCTTCGTGTCTAAAGTCATGCGCAGGGAAAAATACATTTCCTTGGGAATGATAATCAAGGGCAATAGTTATATTTTTATGTGCTAAAACAAAGTCTCTTAGGGCTTGTGATTCAGGCTCAGAAAAAGGATTAGGGCCTCCATAGATATTAGAATTAGTTTTTGAACTAGAAATGAAACCAATAGGGAAATTCCTGTTTAAATCCACTCCAAACGTACCGTCTGCATTAACTCTTCTGTTTTTTCTCCAAAAAGAAAAATGATTTCTTGAGTATTCATAACCATCAGGGTTCGCACAAGGAACCATATAAATGGTTGCTTTCTCTAAATACTCTTGTAGCATTAAGTCATGCTCTAAATTCTCTAAGATATACTTGGTAAACTCAATAGCCAACTCATGTCCTACCCACTCTCTTGCGTGTATAGTTCCTGTAAAAAATAAAGCAGGTTTTTTGTGGGCATTTTTAATATCACTTGATATTGTAATTAAATTTATATCTCTTTTTTCCCATGTTTTGCCAATTGTTTCAAGTGTAAAATGTTTTTCGTAATCTTTTGAATACTTCGTAAATATTTCAGTTGATTGGGCATATGACCTATAAAGTTGTTTCAATTATTTATCCTCTATCTTGAATCTTGATTTTAGTTCAGTAAATTTATTTTTTCCAATTCCTACAATATTTTTAAGTTCATTAAGAGAAGTAAACTTACCTAGTTTTTCTTTTTCATTTAAAATTATGGCTGCTAATTTTGAACTAATTCCTTTTATTTTTGTCAAAGACTGTTTGCTGGCGTCATTTAAGTTAAAACGCATATCTTCAAAATCATCATTCCAAGTAGAAATTAATTGTGTGTCAATAGCTTCTAAATCAAGTAAATCAGAAGGATCAGTTATGATATTGTCTTTTTG
>CAJXWI010000395.1 GCA_913062735.1 uncultured Arcobacter sp. | reverse complement strand
CTAAGCCCAATGCCTGTAAGTTTTTCTATTCTTATTTTCTTAGGTCTTGCATACCTTAGATCATCGCCATTTTAATATTATCGTAGGATATTCTTTCCTCCAATTTCATAAATATTGCTTTTAATCTGATTTTTCCATCTTCTGAAAAATCTTCTTCTATTTTTCGCTCTTTGATAGCGTTAATTGCCTCATTTACAAGATTAATCGTACTTAATTTTGGCATATATTTTGATATATCAAACCCAGCCTCTTCTTTTTTTATTAAAATCAGATGATTCATAATAGTAGATACAGAAAAACCAGCATTTTTGGCTAGGGATTCTAGATTTTTTGATGTGCTTATTAGATTTTTTGTTTTGATATGGTTGGCTACTTTTTCTTCGATTTTAGGTTTTGCACTTAATAATACTTTTTCTTTTTCTATCTCTTTTTCATCATAAATTCCACCAAGTCTTTGGATATAAGATAAACAAATAGCAGAAAGCTGTTTCTCTTCATAGGTCTGTATTTTAAGAGATGCTTTTTGCGAAGCTTGTTTGATTCTAGAATCAATACTTAAAATCAAAGGATCTACGCTTAGGGCATTGTCATTAAAGCCCATTAATTTAAGACCTTCTATATTTTTTATTCTTGACAGTGCTACATACCCTTGCCCTACTTCAAAGGTTTTTGATAAATCAATTTGCGCAGCGTCAAGTGTCATTCCTTGTGATTTATGAATAGTTATAGCCCAAGCAAGTTTTAGAGGAATTTGAGATATTTTTGCCTGTACCTTTCCTTTATCATTTTCTATCATCCAATCTTCATATTCTACTTTTATGACATATCCATTTGAGAGTTTTACAATAGGAAGTTTTTCTTCATCTTTTGAGAAATCAATGACTACACCTGTAGTTCCATTGATATAGTATTTTTCGGGATTGTTTTTAATAAACATAACAACAGCATCTTTTTTTAAGCTAAGTTCTTCTTGTACTAATGCAGATTTAAATAACTTTTCTATATTTGTTTTTGCACCCTCACTTCTATATGAAAAAACCTGTGTTTCATTATCAAGACTTCTTAACTCATCATTGTTAATTCTATCTACATCCATATTATGGGTATACAATTTTGTAGGTGTAAAATCTATATTTAAATCTTTTTGATATCGTGAATTCAAAATGTCATGACTTTTTTGGGATACCTGCCCGCTTCTTATCTCATCTAAAACAAAAATAAGTTGATTGTCATCTTGTCTAAACTTTTTTTCCAAATAACACGTTTGTAAATCAAGCTCTTTCCACGAAGGACTTTGCCATGCAAATCTTTTGCCTTGCGTATTTTTAGAGATGGGAGGCAATTGAAAGAAATCCCCTGAAAGTATCACTTGAATACCAGCAAAAGGTTCATCACTTTGTTTAAAAGCTCTTAAAATTTGATCAATTGAGCTAAAAACATTAGGACTGACCATAGAAATCTCATCTATTATTAATATTTTTAGTTTCTTAAATCGTGTCTGTAAATATTTTTTTTCTAATAAACTTAAAATAAAAGCTTCATCAATACCATCTCTTATTCCTAAAGAAAAAAAAGAATGAATTGTTTGCCCATTTAAATGTGAAGCAGCAATCCCCGTAGGAGCTACAATAGTAGGAAGTATTTTTCGTGCTTTGAGATATAAAACGAATTCATTTAAGATATGTGTTTTACCTGTACCTGCTGATCCTGTTAAAAAAACATTTTGACCAGATTTTAATATTTTAAGAGCTGTTTCTTGCATTGTTATCCACTTCTTTTCTTGTATTTATAGACTTTTTCTATTTTAATTTTCGATTATAGCGTATATACATAAGAAAACATCTGGCCATCTTAATCATAAATATATAAGTAACTGATTTGTAATAATCTTAATATAAAATTCTAAAAGAATAAAACCCAAGGATACCTTAATGAAAAAATATCTCTCTTTTAGTATATCTCTTACTGTTGCCGCACTTTTTACAGCTTGTGCAAGCTCAAATATAAATATGGATGAAGTATTAAGTAAAATGTCAAAAAAGGGTATAGCTCTGCCTTATGAGGTTTTACGTACGGATGTTCTTGATAGCAAAACGAATAAAGCCTTTGAGATTAGAAATGGAGGCTATGGCTCAGATATGGTTGCGCATCCAAAAAACAATAATCAGTTTTATGCTTTAACAGATAGAGGTCCAAATGCCAAGTATAAAGGAAGATATGGAAAAGGAAAAAAGTTTCCAACACCAAATTATACGCCTAGAATTGGACTTTTTGAATTACAAGAAGATGCTTCTGTTATACTGCTTAAACAAATATTATTAAAACGTCCCACAGGAGAAGAAATTACAGGACTTCCTAATTCATCAGCCCTAGGAGGTACAGGAGAAACTCCTTATAATGCAAAAGGGGAAGTAATTCGTTTTGATATGAACAAAGCCTATCAAAAAGAAAAAAATCCCATTAAACTAGATGATTATGGTTTAGATGGAGAAGGTTTAGTTGCTCTAAGAGATGGAACATTTTGGATAAGTGATGAATATGGTCCACATATGGTTCATTTTGATGCGAAGGGAATAGAAATTGAGCGAATCAATGCTTTTACTAACGATAAGAGAACAAAATTCAATCTTCCCTTGGAGTATAAAAATAGAAGACCCAACAGAGGAATGGAAGGTTTAGCTTCAAGTTTAGATGAAAAAATACTGGTAGGAATAATGCAGTCAACCCTGTACAATCCAAGTAAAAAAGTAAAAAAACTTAATCTTACACGAATTGTAAGTATTAATCCAAAAACCGGTGAAACCGCACAATATTTATACAAACAAGAAAAAGCACAAAATTCAAACTCAGGAATAATTGCTATTGGGAAAAACACCTATTATGTTATTGAAAGAGATGGTTCTTTCTTAAAAGGTGGACCTAAAAAAGCCAATAAGAGAGCACAAAAACATATTTATGAAATCGATTTAAGTAAGGGAAGCAATCTTGAAGAAATAAAAGAAAGCGCTTCTATTAAGCAAGATGAAGCTCTTGGGCTTATGATTGAAGGCAAAACCTTAGAAGAGTTTGTTTTACAAGAGGGTTGGGAAAAACTTTTAGCCTATGGGATTAAACCCGTTAGCAAAAAACTCATTCTTGATATGGTAAAAGAAGTAGAATATCCTCATGATAAAATGGAAGGTTTATGGCTTATGAAAGATGGTTATATAGGTGTCTTAAATGACGATGATTTCGCAACTTGGTCAACAAAAGGTAAACTTCACGCAAAAATGTTAGGTAGAGGAAAAGTGGATTCCAATACCCTTTATATTGTAAATATAAAAAAATAAAAAATCTAAAGAATAAAAGAAGAAGTTTGAAAAGTTTTTATAAAAAAAGGCTTTATTAAACTGTCTCTTTTTTTCTTGTTTCTACTTTTTTAAAATAGTTTTCAAGGCTTTGCACTTCTTTTATTTTAGGACTGTTTTTAAAAACTTTTTCCACAGTACAGAAGGGATAAGAAAGCTCTTCTACCCACTTAAAAAAAACAGATGAATATTCTTTTTCAAGCTTAGACATTTCTTCTATTGTAATGATTAAATGTTTGACTTTTGTATTTTCACCACTAGTAAAAACCCAATTATAAAGCCCATATCCAATTCTCGCATTTCTCGAGCCCTTTTCTCTCATACATATTATCCAATGACAAGTAAGTGTGTCTTCATTGTTTTTTAGGGTATTGCTTATACAAAAAGTATGAACTTTTTCATAAGAC
>CAJXWI010000394.1 GCA_913062735.1 uncultured Arcobacter sp. | reverse complement strand
TTAGTAGAGGAGTCATTCTTTTACTCTTTTCTTTGTATTTTATTTGTTATACAATATATAAAAAAGTTATTGATTGATGCTTCGCCACTTGGACAGTAAAACATAACTATACACAAATTTAAAAATTCTAAAGTTCATGTAAAGAAAGAATAATAAACAAAATATATTTAGAGTTAAGTACAAAATGAAATCAAAATTTAAAGGATAATTATTCATAAGAAAATACTCTTTAATTTTCAAAAGTGACCATGCTTCACTTCCAAAAAAGCGACTGTGTTAACAATAGCATCAGTTGAATTATGATCGGTTGTATATCTATTAATTAAAAACGTCATTCCCAACCTTCCTATTTGCATCACTTCTTACTGAATAAATTAATATCACAGTTTAGGCAAAAAAATCACTACTAGGAAAAGAAACTTATCGTGAGAAATATTAATATATTTAACAATTTCTGAACCAAAAATAACAAGATTTAGATATCAATGATAAAACTTTCTATAGTTGGACAAGAAAGTATTAAAAGTAGATAATATTAATACTGATAATAGAAGAACGATTCAAAAAACTTCCTCAAAAGAAACCACGGAAGATAAGATTTAACGCAAAAAAAATCACTTCCAATCCAGATACTAAAGATGCTTCGAATATTAGACCTGATAAAAGAATAATAACAAACTTTGATGATATTAAAAAAGGATAATATATGCTACCAGTTAATGAAATAAATTTATTTTTTCATGTTCTGAATCTATCTGAAAATAACAACATTTATTTAAATCTTCATCAAATACAGCTTCTTGCAAATGAAGCATTTGAAACTTATCATGCCCAAATAAAAACGCAGGCGAGTCAAGACGAAGCAGTATCAATAATGGAGGAATCATTATTAAATACACTACATTTGTAGAGTTTATTTAGTTGTTTTACTCTTGCAATCAGATTAATTTTCTCTAATACTTAATTTGACACTAACCTTAGATTCTGATAGAGTATAATTAGAAAATAAAGGCTCCACATGACTGCAACTACAGTTAAAAAAGCAATATCAAACCCACGTTACAATAAAACTATTAGATCAAGAATTTTTGTTGTTTTAAATAGAAATATTGACACCAGATATCATTATCACAGAGATGAAGTTCAAAAGGCTTTATTGGAGCTAGATTTTAATTTCTTAAACCAGAGAGAAAAGTCAATTTATGGGGTAATATTTAAAGAATTTGATAGCAATGATTTTAAACTACTGGAAGA
Source organism: uncultured Arcobacter sp. (assembly GCA_913062735.1). The sequence goes on along the minus strand of CAJXWI010000394.1, from coordinate 2,501 downwards.
AGATTTTATCTTTAACTTAGAAAATATCAAAAAAATATTCACAACTTCATTTTATGCGAAGGACAGTTATTTAAGAGAAAAATGGCAAGAATTATTTAATCTTGAACAATTACCCATTATAAAAACTAATACTAAATACAAAAAAAGTTCACGTTTAGACGCGATTTTGAACAAGAAGAATAGTAATTTATAATTTTTCAGAACATATGAATTCAACTGTCATGAAAGAACTACTCTTAAATAAGCCACATTTATAGAGTTTATTTGGGTGCCTCGTATCTACATCTTATCATGAACTTAGAGTTCAACGAAGTTAATATATCTAAATAATTGCCAAAGCGGATAAATAAACTTAAATAAAATTACTTACTTTTAGAGTAGTTTTTTTTAAATAAAGCTTTTTCCAAATAGAGTTGAATTTTGGAGCATATTCAACAAGGTACAATAAAAAGAAATAAAAAAACTAAAAAGTAAGGAAATACTGTGAAATACGCACACTACTATGTATATATTTAAGTAAAATTTTGAAAAAAAGATTAGATTCTAATATAATTGTTAGATTTACACTCTACGTAATATAACTTTAATAAGTATGTTTCACAGGAACATAATATGTACCTTTGAGTAATCCATCTTTATATGTACTATAATCATTTTCAAAAATCATATATGAAGAGATAATACTTTTTTCAAATTCACTATTTGGTAACCATTCATGAAAAACCCATTTTATTAACATTAAAATATCTGCATCAGTTCCTTCAATTTCAAAAGTCATACATAAACACTCATGTATTTGAAATACAGGTAAGCTACTGTTTGTTAAATCAATATTGTCATCTTTTGGTACAATACACGCAACATAGTTGCATTGATCCAAGGGAGTTAGTGTTGGATCATTATTATAAATGGCAAGTTGTTCATAGTTTGTAATATTTTGAGTATATACCCAGGCGGTCATTTTTTCCCAAATTTCTTTATAGTTTGATGAATATCCAGCTTGTCTGTGATAATGTGCATTTCGAGACTTTACTTTTATTAATTCGCGCTTTAAATCATTAAAACTTACGTTAGTTGTATATTGTTTTTCGAGATCACTTAAAATCAAATCAGAGTACTCTTTAAAGCCACCATCTCTCCAATATGTGGGCGTTTGTTTAAAATGTGTTTTAAAGGCTCTACAAAATGTTGTTTGTGCACTATATCCACATGTGTTTGATATTTCAGTAATAGTAAGGTTTTTATTTGTAAGTAATATACTAGCAGCTTTTTCTAATCTAATGAGCTTAATAGTTTCGTAAATTGCTTTGCCTGTTTGTTTTTTAAATATTTTACAAAGATGAAATCTATCAATACCATACTCAAAATAAAATTGAGTTACATCAATATCAATCTCGATATTATCGTAGATATAGCTCATTAAATCATTTACAATTTTACTATGCTTTAAACCGGTAGATTTTTTTTCCATATTTTATTATAGCATATTTTTTAAAAAAACCAAGAATGGCACATATTTATTTTTATAATTCGCGACTGCATAATGTAATATATTTGTCACTTTAGAATACAACTAATTTCATTCACTTTCTATTTATCTCTACTGCACTATTTCATTTGCTACATCAAATTTTTTACTTCATAAATATTGAACTTTTAATGCGATTTTTTAAGTTTTAAATAAAAAGCCAAGAATTGTATATGTTTCACTCAAAGAATGTGAAGATTAGTTTTTTTTTTCATGATAAAATCTTGCAAATATAAAAAAGTATTTACAGTATGTGGTTTTACTTTTGTTTATATATTTCAAATAAAGAAAAAATAATTGAAAAGATAGGAGAATAGAACATAGCATCATATATTATAGAAAAAAGTTCAATATTACGTATGTAGGTTAAATTTAGTAGTTAAGGAAAAGGAGATATCTGTCGGTTTCCCCTTTACCTTATAACAGACAAAACTGCACTGTTAAACTACCTTAAATTTATTAAAAACAAATTAACTCTAAGGGTTTAGCATAAAAAACCCTTATTATTTAGATTAAAATAAGGAAAAGAAATGTCATTAATTCAATCCCCAAATACAATTGTCATGGTGAGACCGTGGAAATTTTGTTCAAATCCAGAAACTTCGTATGATAACGCTTTTCAAAAAAGTAGTTCATTGAATGACATAAATACTGCAAATAAAGCAAAAGAAGAATTTGATGAAGTAGTTAAAGTATTAGAATCAAAAACGATTACAGTACATGTATTTGATGATTTTGGAGAAAAGAATACTCCCGATTCAGTATTCCCAAATAATTGGTTCTCTACACACCCAGGAGGGCATATTGCTATTTATCCAATGTATTCAGAAAGTAGAAGAAGAGAACGTAGATTAGATATTATTGAAATGTTAAAATCCGAATACAGAGTACAAGATGTAATAGATTTTTCTGGATTAGAGTGGGATAATTTATTTTTAGAAGGAACTGGGGCAATGGTTCTTGATCATATCAA
>CAJXWI010000393.1 GCA_913062735.1 uncultured Arcobacter sp. | reverse complement strand
GAAGTAAAAGGTAAAGAGTTTGTTGAAGAATATAGAACTAAAGTATTTGATGTATTTTTAGAAGGTTTAAAAAAAGGTCTTACTCCTAATCCAGATATACTTTGTAATCGTGAGATTAAATTCAATGTATTTTTAAATGAAGCAAAAAAAATGGGTATTGATACGATAGCTATGGGGCATTATGCCAAAATAGATACATATAATGATCATCATGTACTTGCAACGCCTAAAGATGATACAAAAGATCAAACGTATTTTTTACATGCATTATCAAGTACACAATTATCACATGCTTTATTTCCACTTGCCAATTTAACAAAAAAAGAAGTAAGAGAAATAGCCAAAGAGCATAATCTACCTGTAAGTGATAAAAAAGACAGTACAGGAATTTGTTTTATTGGTAAACAAAAATTTGATGAATTTATTACCCAACATTTAAAAGCCATTCCTGGAGATTTTATAGATGACAAAGGAAAAATAATAGGAAGACATAAGGGTCTTATTTGTTACACCTTAGGTCAAAGGAAAGGTATTGGTATTGGAGGTATGAAAGAGACTGAAACAGCTAATAATACCCATAACCCTTGGTATGTAGCAAAAAAAGATATTGTCAATAATACATTAACTATTGTACAAGATACAAATCATCCTTTGCTTATGAACCAAAACGTTGAAGCCAGTCATATGCATTGGGTATTAGATAAAGCTCCAAAGATTGGTGATAAATTAATGGCACAAGTGCGTTATCGTCAACAAAAACAAGCTTGCACTGTTACACAAGCGAATGAGGGAAAAGTTCTCGTGCGATTTGACACGCCTCAAAGAGCTGTAACCTTGGGACAGAGTCTTGTTTTATATGATGGTGAGTATTGTTTAGGTGGCGGATTTATAAGTGATTACTCTTAATTAACAATAGTAATTAATTCTAAAAAATATTGGGGATGACAGTCCCCAATGCTATTAAGTACAATCATCTAAAATTTTACAAGTTATAAAAAATAAAACATTATCTGATAATTTAAAAATACTATATACACATATCGTTGAAAAGAAGATAAGATTTTACGATTAATGGTTCTAAAGACCCCTATTTTGAAAAGAGTTAAATCCTAAAACCGTATAACAACAATTTATTTAGAAAATCCTTCTTTACTGTAATAGATTCTCAATCAGCAGTATTTTATATTGATCAAAATTCATTGTTTCAGGATGAATTGCAGGAACAAAATAAATATTTTAAGTGTATGCTTAAAATATTTATACTTAAAAAAGTTATTAATTAGCAAAAACTTCTATATAAACATTAGAAATTAATTACAAATATACCTAAAATATAAAGCTATATTACCCCATAAACATTTTTTACTTCATTCAATTGAATTAAGAGTTTTTTAGATATAATCGCATGATAATTACATGGTAAAAAGGAATTTTATGAGCGGCTTTAAACTATTTAGCGGTACTGCAAATAAAGCATTTGCAGACGAAATAGGAAAATATTTAAATGTAGAAGTTGGTGATGCTAGCGTTAGACAGTTCTCAGATGGTGAGATTTCAGTACAAATTACTGAGAGTGTTAGAGGTCATGATGTATTTATAATACAACCTACTTGTGCACCAACTAATGATAATTTAATGGAATTATTAATCATGATTGATGCTTTTAAAAGATCAAGTGCAAAATCTATCTCTGCTGTTGTACCTTACTATGGATACGCAAGACAAGATAGAAAGGCAGCTCCAAGAGTACCAATTACTGCAAAATTGGTTGCTGATTTATTAGAAAAAGCTGGAATTGATAGAATTATTACTGTTGATTTACATGCCGCTCAAATTCAAGGTTTTTTTAATATTCCTGCAGATAATTTATTTGGTTCTATATTATTTGTTGATTATATTAAAGCAAAAAACTTTAAAAACCCAATTATTGCAAGTCCTGATATTGGTGGGGTTGCTAGAGCTCGTTCTTATGCTTCAAAACTAGGTTATGACTTGGTTATTGTTGATAAAAGAAGAGAAAAAGCAAATGTTGCAGAAGTTATGAATATCATTGGTGATGTTGAAGGTAAAGACGTTATTTTAGTTGATGATATGGTTGATACTGCAGGCACACTTGTAAAAGCAGCAGCGGCACTTAAAAAAAGAGGCGCTACTTCAGTAATGGCTTGTTGTACTCATGGAGTATTATCAGGAAAAGCTTATGAAAATTTAAACTCAAAAGACTTAGATGAATTGGTAATTTCAAATACCATTCCTTTAAAACAAGAGCATGATAGAATCACTGTATTAAGTGCAGCGAATATCATGGGTGAAGCTATTTATAGAATTCACAATAATCAATCAGTGAACTCTATCTTTTTATAAAATATTTTAAAAGAACAAAGATTTAAATTTGTTCTTTTAAATACGCCCCTCCCCTAGTTATTTGAGTACTTTCCGTCATAAAAGTTTCTAATTTTCTACATATTTGTCATAATAATTTAATATATTATTTACTTTTGTTATAATATAATAATCAAAATTAAACAAAGGCTTGAAATGAAAAAAATATTATTAAGTACACTAGTAACAGCAGGAATATTATTATCAGCAGACTCAGACTATCCACATGAAGTAAGTTTATTATTGGGTGGAGCGCTTACAGAAGGTAATTTAGAACTTGAAAGAAACTATGCAAACATTGGCTTAAGCATAGGAACAAAACTAGACAGTACAATTTTTGACCAAATTGAATTTGGTGTTTTAAAAAGTATTCAAGATGTAGATATAAAAAACTCTACACAAGATACATCCGTATTACGAGTATTTACAAATGTTATAAAAGATTATCCGCTTAATGACACTTCTTCTTTTTATGCTTTAGTTGGTATTGGAGTAGAGTCTTTTTCTAATAGTTCACGCAATGAAGATGGTTTATTTGCAAACTATGGACTTGGATATAAATACAAATTTACAGATAGAACTTCTTTGAAGATGGATCTTAGACATTTAATTGAAGCAGATCATGGAGATAACAACTTATTATATACAGTTGGTCTTTCTTATGGGTTTGGTCAAAAAGCTAAAAAAATGCAAGTTATGGTGGAAAAAGAAAAGCCAATGACAAAAGCAAAACCAATGATGAAAAAAGTAAAAGATGTGTATATTGATGATGACAATGATGGTGTATTCAACCGTCACGATCAATGTTTAAATACGCCTGCTAATACACGAGTTAGTATTGATGGTTGTGCAAAAGTTATGAATTTAAAAGTAAATTTTAATACGGATTCAGATGTAATGAATAAAGATTATTCAGAAGTTCTAAAGAACTTTGCTTTATATTTAAATGCATCTAAAAAAAGTGCTACTATTGCAGCACATACAGATTCAAGAGGAAGCGAAGCATATAACCTTATCTTATCTGATAAAAGAGCAAAAGCCGTTCATGATAAATTAGTAAACCTAGGTGTAAGTGCATCAAAATTAATATCAAAAGGTTTTGGAGAAAGCAAACCTCTTGCTAGTAATCAAACAAAAGAAGGACGATTAGAAAACAGAAGAGTTGAAGCAATTCTTTCAAAATAGTAATTTTGGGTTAAGCCCAAAATTACTTACTACAATATTCTCTTAACATCACTCTTACAATACTTTAGCTATAATCGCGAAAACAATATATAATTTATATAAATAAACTAAGATTAACGCTTAGAAACTAGTACTTAGGAAAAATCTTGCAAAAACATATAAGAAACTTTTCAATTATTGCTCATATTGA
>CAJXWI010000392.1 GCA_913062735.1 uncultured Arcobacter sp. | reverse complement strand
GCATATTGGGCCAGTGTTCTTGGGTTATCTTTGCATTTCTCTGCTTATATGGCGGAGTCGATTAGAGGTGCTATTAAATCGGTTGAAAAAGGTCAGTTTGAAGCAGCTTATTCTTTGGGTATAAATAAAAGACAAACATTTTTTTATATTATCTTGCCTCAAGCAATAAGAGTAGCCGTACCTAGTTTAATGAATAATTTTATTGATTTATTAAAAAGTACTTCTTTAGCGTTCACCCTAGGTGTTCCTGAAATTATGGCCAAAGCACAATTAGAAGCTGCAAGTTCTTTTAAATACTTTGAGTCCTTCTTAGCTGTTGCTTTAGTATATTGGGTCATTGTACTGCTCTTTACGTACTTGCAAAAAATATTTGAAAAAAGACTAAACAAAGCCTATTAACATTAAGTTTAAACTTAATGTTAAAGCATATGAAGAATAGTTTTAAGAATAAAAAGAACTAAATAAGGGGAACTTTTTCTTCCTTATTGAAAGAAGCTTTTTTAGTATTCTATAAAACTTCAATATCTTTAATATCTACACCTGAAAGTTTTTCCATTTTTTCTTCAACAATAGTAAGAAAATCATCTTTATTTTTTTCATCCATATTGTTTTCTAGCATTTCAATAATATATTTAATACCATTGGCATTTATTTTTTTTACACTTGCTAAATAATACACAAAAGATATTATCTTAACATCATTGATTGAATACAGTTTTTTAAGTTCACTTTTAAAAGGCAATAAACCTTTATCTTCGTACATTTTTAGTGTTCTCGCTTTTGCAGTTAATAGTTCTGCAATACTGCTAAGTGGTAATATGTCTTTGTTATTATCTAATAAAGCCAAGATAGTCCTTTTATATGTTTGTTTATATTTTTAAAACAATTTTTCCAATATGGTTTTTTTTCAAAAACTCTTTTTGTGCTTCTACAATATTTTCTAATGAATATATCTTAGCAACTAAAGGCTTAATTTGTTTTTCTTCTATGTGTTTGATTAAATTTGGAAATACTTCTTTTTGTAAAATAGTACAGCCAAAAAAGGATAAATCTTTTAAATACAGTGTTCTTATATCTAGTTCTACTAAAGGCCCAGCTATTGCACCTGAAACTGCATATCTTCCAAAAGGTTTTAATACTTCTAAAAAATCTTTCCAACTTGGACCTGCTACTAAATCTATTACTACAGTAAGAGAATTTTTTCCAAGAATTTTGATTAAATCATCTTCTCGGCAAAGAACAAGAGATGCTCCTAGCGCTTTTATTTCTTCAAACTTACTCTCTTTGCTTATGGCAATAACTTTGGCTCCTCTAGCATGTGCTAATTGAATAACAGCACTTCCTACGCCTCCTGATGCACCTGAGACTAAAACAATATCGTTTTGATTTACCTTTGCTCTTGTTAATAAGTTCAAAGCAGTTGAGTATGAACAAGGAAAAGATGCTAATTCAATATCCGAATACTCGCTGTTAATTTCATGGGCATGCTCATTTGATACTATAACAAACTGTGCAAAACCGCCATCACATTCACTTCCAAAATAAGAGGGGTTTTCTTGTTTTTCTCCATTAATATATTGTAAAGAGGGTTCTATTAATACTCTTTGTCCTATTCGTAAACGTGCTATATTTTCACCCACTTGCACAATATAACCACAAACATCAGCGCCTTGAATTAAAGGGAATTTTAAGGCTTCTCCTCCCCATGATGCATCAGTAGCATTGTTGTCATTTTTTGAGTACCAGCCAATACGGGTATTAATATCTGTATTATTAATAGCAGCTGCTTTTATTTCTATTAAAACTTCATTTTCTTTTGGGATGGGTGTTTGATAGTTATTTACATATTCAAGTTCTTCGTAAGCACCATTTTTTTTTAAAATAACAGCTGACATCGTTTTAGGAATTGTTTTCATAGAAACTCTTTGTGCATTTGGAATTTATTCTTGTATTGTAGTAGAAAAAGAAAACAAGAGTCAAGAGACTCTTGTTTGAAAGATTAATTAGCTGCTTTAGCTTCTTTAATCCATGCATCAACAGTAGTTTTATTACTTGCTAACCATGTTTTAACATGTCTTTTAATATCTTCATCTTTGTTTTGACCATTTGACATAAGCATGTTTTGACCACTTACGTCATTTACACTTAATTTAATAATATCAAATAATTTTGCAATGTCTTTGTGTTTACTAGTAACACTTGCATTTGCAACAATTTTTTGATGATTTACAGCAAAACCATAGTCTGATCCATTTGGAAGTTTTGTTGAATAACCACCTGGTGTTGCTGAATGAGTTACTTGTAAAAATACTACATCTTTACCAGGAACCATTTTACCACTAACCCAATATGGAGTCCATGTATAATATAAAACTGGTTTCCCTGTTTTGTAATGTGCTAATGTATCAGCAATTAAAGCAGAGTAAGAACCTTGTCTGTGATCAATTGTATCTCTTAAACCAAAAGCGTCTAATTGATGCTCAATTACTTTTGCACAACCCCAACCAGCAGAACAACCCGTTAAATCAGCTTTACCATTTCCATCAATATCAAAAAGTTTTGCTATTTCTGGTTTCTTTAAATCATTGATATATTTAATATTATATTTATCCGCTGTTTTTTTATCAATTACATAGCCTTGAGCACAATTTGATACATAGTTAGAAAACTTAGCCAGTTTTTCTTCCCCACCGGCACCTTTAATCATACCATTTTGCAATGGATCCCAATGTGCTGCCATAAAGAACACGTCATCACTTTTTGCATTATCTGCAATCGTTTGAAATGCAATTGCATAATCTACATCATTTGTAACATTTACAGTATGACCCATTTTTTTTAATACTTCTACTACCACTTGCATCTGAAAACCTTCTTCAGCAATTGCAGTTTTTACAGCAGTCACATTTGCTGCAAATAAACTTGAACTTAATGCAAGCGATGCTGCAAAAGTAAATAAACTTTTTTTATTTAACATTTTTTCTCCTTAAATTTAAAATAAAGCCTAATGGACCTTTTTCATGCCATTTTCGTTTATCGTTTTTGTCTTTTTTTCCCATTTCTTGAGTTAATCTGTCTAAAATTACTGCAAGAAGTACAATTCCAAGACCCCCAACAGCAGCAAGACCAATATCAAGTCTTCCAATACCTCTTAATACCATTTGTCCTAATCCACCAACTGCAATCATAGAAGCAATTACAACCATTGCTAGGCATTGCATGATAACTGTATTAACACCATTTAATATGTCTCTTCTTGCAGTTGGTATCAAAACTCTAAATAAAAGTTGGCGCTTAGTGCAGCCACTCATAAGACCTGCCTCTACTACCTCAGGTGAAATTCGTTTTAATCCTAAAATGGTATTTCTTATCATTGGTGGGGTAGCAATTACTATAGTAGCTATCGAACCTGCATGATCGCCTAAACCAAATAAAGCAATAATAGGGACTAGATATGCAAATTGAGGCATAGTTTGCATTACATTTAGTACTGGTTGCAAAGCTGTCTCAACTTTTCTATCTAGGTATCCCCATATTCCAAAGGATAGACCTAGTACAAAACAAATTGGTGTTGTAATTAGAACAAAAGAGAGTGTTTGTATAGATGGTACCCAATTTCCAAAGATTGATACATATAAAGATCCTATCCCTCCAAGTAAAGCCAATCTGATACCGCCAAGTTGGAACCCAAGCAAAAAAGCACCGACTGTAGCTGCTGTCCATGGAAGTGCTGGCCATGTCATCCAATCATTATCTTTCA